>JAFLDG010000089.1 GCA_017302495.1 Burkholderiales bacterium | reverse complement strand
AGCTCGCGTAGCCGAAGCCGGCGAAGACCCGGCGCAGCTCCTGCTGCAGGCGCAGCAGGCGCCCGGCCGGCAACCAGCCGGCGGCGACCAGCCGCCAGGGCAGCGCGATGCGCTCGACGCGCACCGGGACATGCTTCAGCTCGGGCTGCTTCGAGACCGCGCAGCGGTCGCGGCCGAGCAGCGCGTTGACGCCCGAAAGCGGCGATCCGTCACGCGCCCGGCCGCCGACGAACGCGTCGCCCCAGTGCATCGCGACGAAGGCCTGCGCCGGCCGCAGCGCATCGTCGCCGCGCACCGGCAGCACGCATTCGCCGTGGCGCGAGCCGACGCGCACCAGTTCGCCCTCGACGAGACCGGCGCGTGCCAGGTCCTGCGGGTGCAGGTCGACCGCCGGCTCGCGGTCGTGCGCGAACAGCCGCGCCAGCGTGCCGCTGCGCGTCATGCCGTGCCACTGGTCGCGCAGCCGGCCGGTGGTCAGCGAGTACGGATAGCGGGCGTCGCGGGGCTCGGCCACCGGCTTGAATTCGGGCACGACGAAGCGCGCGCGACCGTCGGCGGTGGCAAAGCGGCGGTCCTCGTACAGCCGCGTGCGGCCCTGGGACTGCGCTTCGGGCAGCGGCCATTGCCGGGGCCCGGCGTCGAGCATTTCCCAGCTCAGGCCGCCGATGTCGAGGTCGCGTCCGCGGGTCAGCGCGCGGTGTTCGTTCCACACCTGCTCGGGCGTCTCGAACGGAAACAGCGTGCCGCCATCGCGCTGCCGCGGGCCGAGCCGAGCCTCGATCCGCCGCCCGACATCGCGCGCGATCCGCCAGTCGGGCCGCGCCGCGCCGGCCGGCGGCAGCACCGCGCGCACGCGCGAGATGCGGCGCTCGCTGTTCGTCATCGTGCCGTCCTTCTCGCCCCAGGCGGCGGCGGGCAGCAGCAGGTCGGCATAGTCGCAGGTCGCCGCGGTCGCGTAGGCCTCCTGCACGATCACGAACTCGGCGCGCTGCAGCGCGCGCCGCACCAGCGCCTGGTCGGGCAGCGATTGCGCCGGATTCGTGCAGACGATCCACAGCAGCTTCACCTCGCCGTCGGCCGCGGCTTCGAACATCTCGACTGCGGTGCGGCCCGGCGTGGCGGGCAGCGACTCGACGCCCCACAGCGCCGCGAGCTCGGCGCGGTCCGCCGCGTCGGCGAGGTCACGGTGGCCGGGCAGCAGCGTCGCCATCGCGCCGACCTCGCGCCCGCCCATCGCGTTCGGCTGGCCGGTCAGCGAGAAAGGCCCGGCACCGGGCTTGCCGATCTGGCCTGTCGCCAGGTGCAGGTTGATCAGCGCGAGGTTCTTGTCGGTGCCGCTCGAACTCTGGTTCAGGCCCTGGCAATAGAGGCTCAGGGTCGGCGCGCGCGCGCCGTCGTCGCCGAGCCCGGCGAACCAGCGTGCGGCCTGGACGAGGTCGTCCTCGTTCAGCCCGCAGACCCCGGCCACGTGCTTCGGCGTGTACTCGCGCACCGCGCTGCGCAGCGCCTCGAAGCCGCTGGTGTGGCGGGCGATGAAGGCCGTGTCGCTCAGGCCCTCCCACAGCATCAGGTGCAGCAGGCCGTGGCACAACGCGACATCGGTGCCCGGCAGCAGCGGCAGGTGCAGGTCGGCCAGCGCGGCGGTTTCCGTGCGGCGCGGGTCGACCACGATCCAGCGCTGGCCGGGGTTCGCGCGTTTCGCGTCCTCGAGCCGGCGCATCAGGATCGGGTGCGCCCAGGCGGTGTTGCTGCCGGCGATCAGCACCGTCTGCGCAAGCGCGAGGTCTTCATAGCAGGCCGGCGGCGCGTCGGCGCCGAGCGTGGCCTTGTAGCCGCTGACCGCGCTGCTCATGCACAGCCGCGAGTTGCTGTCGATCTGGTTCGTGCCGAGCAGCGCGCGCGCGAGCTTGTTGAAGACGAAGTAGTCCTCGGTCAGCAGCTGGCCGCTCAGGTACAGCCCGATCGCGTCCGCGCCGTGCGTCTGCACGGTGTCGGCGATGCGGTCGGCGGCGAGGTCGAGCGCGGCGTCCCAGCCGAGCGGCTGCGCTTCATCGCCGCGCGCTGCGCGCTGCATCGGCTGCAGCAGCCGGACCTGCCGGCCGACGTGTGGCGCCGACACCAGGTGCAGCGTCGAGCCCTTCGTGCACAGGCGCCCGAAGTTGGCCGGATGTGCCGGGTCGCCGCGCACCCCGGTGATCCGTTCGTCGTCGTGTTCGACGATGACGCCGCAGCCGACGCCGCAGTAAGGGCAGGTCGAGCGGGTCTCGGCCATCGTCGATCCGCCTGCGCGCTTCAATCCACGGCCAGCGTCGCCAGCTCGTGCGCGTCGAGCTTCACGACGCCGTCGTCGACGCGCACCGCAAAGCGCGCCGTGCAACCCCGGTCCGGCGCGCGCGCCTCGCCGCTGCCCAGCTCGATCGTCCAGTTGTGCAGCGGGCAGGCGACGCCGTGGCCGTGCACGATGCCTTGCGACAGCGGCCCGCCGCGGTGCGGGCAACGGTCGAGCAGCGCGAACACCCGGTCGTCGAAGCTGCGGAAGACCGCGACCGCGGCGCCGCGCTCGCGCTGCACGCGGCGCGCGCCTTGGCGCGGGATGTCGTCGATGCGGCACACGGCCGTCCATTCGTGGGCGAGGCGGGTCATGGCGTGGTCTCCAGCTGGGGCATCGGCGCGGGCAGCGCCTGCGCTTGCAGCGGCTCGAACTGGCGCAGGTCGACCTGCGCCTTCGCGTGCTCGAACCAGGGGTCGGGTTCGCCGTCGAGTGCGAACTGCAGCCGCTGCCACAGCGCCTGGCGGCTCGCGGCGTCGTCGAGCACGCGCTTCTTCACGTGGTCGAGGCCGACCCGCGCCAGGTAGTGGCAGGTGCGCTCGAGGTACCAGCCCTCCTCGCGGTACAGCTGCAGGAACGCGCCGGTGACCTCGAGCACCTCGGCCGCGGTCCTGACCTTGCACAGGAACTGCGCGACCTCGGTCTTGATGCCGCCGTTGCCGCCGACGTGGATCTCCCAGCCCGAGTCGACGCCGATCACGCCGACGTCCTTGATGCCGCTCTCGGCGCAGTTGCGCGGGCAGCCCGAGACCGCGAGCTTGACCTTGTGCGGCGCGACCATGCGCCAGAGGGCCCGTTCCAGGTCCTTGCCCATCCGGGTCGAGTCCTGCGTGCCGAAGCGGCACCACTCCGAGCCGACGCAGGTCTTCACCGTGCGCAGCGCCTTCGCGTAGGCGTGGCCGCTGGGCATGCCGATGTCGCGCCACACGCCCGGCAGGTCCTCCTTCTTCACGCCGAGCAGGTCGATGCGCTGGCCGCCGGTGACCTTGACGGTCGGGATCCCGTACTTGTCGACCACGTCGGCGATGCGGCGCAGCTCGGCGGCGCTGGTCTCGCCGCCCCACATCCGCGGCACCACCGAGTAGGTGCCGTCCTTCTGGATGTTGGCGTGGCTGCGTTCGTTGACGAAGCGGCTCTGCGGGTCGTCCTTCGCCTCCTTCGGCCAGGTGCTGATCAGGTAGTAGTTCAGCGCCGGCCGGCAGGTCGCGCAGCCGTCGGGCGTGCGCCAGCTCAGCCGGGCAAAGGTGTCGGCAAGGCTCAGCAGCTTGTCGTGGCGGATCGCGTGGCGCACGTCCGCATGGCTGAAGTCGGTGCAGCCGCAGATCGCCTTCTTCGCCGGCGTCGCGCTGTAGCCGGTGCCGACGGTGGCCATCAGCAGCTGCTCGACCAGCCCGGTGCACGAGCCGCAGCTCGCGCTCGCCTTGGTGTGCTTGCGCACGTCGTCGAGCGTGAACAGCCCCTTGTCCTTGATCGCCTTGCAGATCGTGCCCTTGGTCACGCCGTTGCAGCCGCAGACCTCGTCGCCGTCGGCCATCGCGAGCGCGCGGTTCTGCCCCTGGTGGCCGCTGTCGCCGAGGTTGTTCTCGCCGAACATCAGCTGGTCGCGGATGTCGGCCACCGGCCGGCGTTCGCGGATCAGCTCGAGGTACCAGCCGCCGTCGACCGTGTCGCCGTACAGGCAGGCGCCGACGAGCTTGTCGTCCTGGATCACCAGCTTCTTGTAGACGCCGCCGATCGGGTCGGACAGCACGATCTCCTCGGTGCCGTCGCCGCCGCCGAAGTTGCCGGCGCTGAACAGGTCGATGCCGGTGACCTTCAGCTTGGTCGAGACCTGGCTGCCGGCATAGCGGCCGATGCCGAACTCGGCCAGGTGGGTCGCGCAGACCTTGGCCTGCTCGAACAGCGGCGCGACCAGCCCGTAGGCGACGCCGCGGTGCGCGGCGCATTCGCCGACCGCGTAGATGCGCGCATCGGTCACCGTCTGCAGCGTGTCGTCGACGACGATGCCGCGCGCGCAGTGCAGCCCGATCGATTCGGCGAGTTCGGTGTTCGGGCGGATGCCGGCGGCCATCACGACCAGCTCGGCCGGCAGCTCGCGGCCGTCCTTCAGCCGCACCGCGCGCACGCGGCCGCCCTTGCCGTCGTCCTCGTCGCCGACCAGCGCGGCGGTCTGCGCCTCGGTGTGGAACTGCAGGCCGCGCGCCTCGAGCGACTTCTGCAGCAGCTTCGCCGCGGTGGCGTCGAGCTGGCGCTCCATCAGCCACGGCATCAGGTGCACGACCGCGACCTGCATGCCGCGCTTGGCCAGCCCGTTCGCCGCTTCGAGGCCGAGCAGGCCGCCGCCGATCACCACCGCGTGCTCGTGCTGCGCGGCGGCGTCGATCATCGCTTGCGTGTCGGCGATGTCGCGGTAGCCGATCACGCCGGCGAGGTCCTTGCCCGGCACCGGCAGGATCACCGGCTTCGAGCCGGTGGCGAGCAGCAGCCGGTCGTATGGCGCTTCGGTTCCGTCGTCGGCGCGCACGATGCGGCGACGGCGGTCGACCGCGGTCACCTTGCGGCCGGCGTGCAGCGTGATGCCGTGGTCGCGGTACCAGTCGAGCGGGTTGAGCACGATCTGCTCGATCGTCTGCTCGCCGGCGAGCACGGGGCTCAGCAGGATGCGGTTGTAGTTCGGGTGCGGCTCGGCGCCGAACACGGTGATCTCGTACAGGTCGGGGGCGATGCGCAGCAGCTCCTCGACCGTGCGCATGCCGGCCATGCCGTTGCCGACGACCACCAGTTTCATCTTCTTCATGGTCGGCGTCCCTTCAGGCGGCCAGCGCCTCGACATGGCCCTGGCGCGTGTAGAGGAAGTCGAGCACCTCGCGCCGGCAATGGGCGAAGCCCGGGTGCTCGGCGAGCGCGACCCGGTCGCGCGGCCGCGGCAGCTCGACGTCGAGGATGCGGCCGATCGTCGCCGCCGGGCCGTTGCTCAGCATCACGATCCGGTCGGACAGCAGCACCGCCTCGTCGACGTCGTGCGTGACCATCACGACCGTGCTGCCGGTGGTCGCGACGATGCGCTGCAGCTCGTCCTGCAGCTTCGCGCGCGTCAGCGCGTCGAGCGCGCCGAAGGGCTCGTCCATCAGCAGCACCTTCGGCTCCATTGCCAGCGCGCGCGCGATGCCGACGCGCTGCTTCATGCCGCCGGAGATCTCGTGCGGGCGCTTCTCGGCCGCGTGGCCCATGCCGACGAGTTCCAGTGCCGCCAGCGTGCGCGCCTTCAGCTGGGCGCGGCTGTCGCTGCGGCCGAAGACGCGCTCGACCGCGAGCATCACGTTGTCGAAGCACGAGAGCCACGGCAGCAGCGAGTGGTTCTGGAACACCACCGCGCGCTCGGGGCCGGGGGCGGCGATCTCGCGGTTGTCGCACAGCAGCACGCCGCGCGTCGGCCGCAGCAGCCCGGCGACCAGGTTCAGCAGCGTGCTCTTGCCGCAGCCGGAATGGCCGATCAGCGTGACGAACTCGCCGCGCCGCACGGTCAGCGAGATCTCGCGCAGCGCATGGAAGCGGCCGTTGCGGGTGTCGAACACCATTTCGACGTCTTCGATGCGGATGTGGTCGGCCATGTCGGGCTCCCGATGCTCAGTGGTCGAAGGTGAAGCGGCGCGCGAGCAGCATCAGCGCCTGCTCGAGCAGCAACCCGACCGCGCCGATGACGAAGATCGCGACCAGGATGTGCTGCACGTTCAGGTTGTTCCACTCGTCCCAGACCCAGAAGCCGATGCCGACGCCGCCGGTCAGCATCTCGGCGGCGACGATCACCAGCCACGCGGTGCCGACCGACAGCCGCACGCCGGTCAGCATGTACGGCAGCACGGCCGGGAACAGGATGCGTGTGACGACCTTCCACTCCGACAGGTCGAGCACGCGCGCGACGTTCAGGTAGTCCTGCGGCACGCGCTGCACCCCGACCGCGGTGTTGACCACCATCGGCCAGATCGAGCAGATGAAGATCGTCCAGATCGCCGCCGGGTTCGCCGCCTTGAACACCAGCAGGCCGATCGGCAGCCAGGCCAGCGGCGAGACCGGTTTCAGCAGGCTGATCAGCGGCGCGACCATGCGCGACGCGAAGTCGAAGCGGCCGACGACGAAGCCGAGCGGGATGCCGACCAGCGCCGCGAGCCCGAAGCCGACGCCGACGCGCTCGAGCGAATAGAGCACGTTCCAGCCGATGCCCTGGTCGTTCGGGCCGTTGCGATAGAACGGATCGGCGAACAGCTTCCACGCGGCGTCGAAGGTCGCGGCCGGCGTCGGGAAGCTGCTGCTGCCGGCGGTCGCCAGCGCCCAGATGCCGACCAGCAGCGCGATCCCGGCGATCGGCGGGAACACCGCGAGCCACAAGGCGCGCGCGTACAGGCCGGGGCGGTGCGGCGCGTTCGCCGGCTGTGGCGCCACCGCGGGAGCGGCTGCGGCGGGCACGTCGGCCGCTGGCTTCGGCGCCGCCGCGGCGCGTGCGGCGGAAGTCGTGGCCGCGGAAAGGGTAGTCTCGCCCACGGCGGCGCCGTGGGTGGGCAGGACGGCGCTGGTCATCTCGATCTCCCTTCAGGCCGCGGCCGCGGCGTTGACCTTGAACGAATCGGCGTACTTCGCCGGGTCCTTGCCGTCCCAGACGACGCCGTCGAAGAGCTTGCTGCTGCGCATCGGATCCTTCGGCACGTTCGCCTTCGCCAGCGCGGCGCCTTGGCGGTAGAGATCGACTTGGTTCACCTGCCTGGCCACCGCCAGGTAGTCGGGATGCGCCTTCAGCAGGCCCCAGCGCTTGTGCTGCGTCAGGAACCACATGCCGTCGGACAGGTACGGGAAGTTCACCGCGCCGTCGGCGTAGAACTTCATGTGGTTCGGGTCGTCCCAGGTCTTGCCGAGGCCGTTCTGGTAGCGGCCGAGGATGCGCTGGTTGATCGCGTCGACCGAGGTGTTGACGTAGGCCTTGTCGGCGATGACCTCGGCCATCTTCATCTTGTTGCTCAACGACGCGTCGATCCAGCGCCCGGCCTCGAGCACCGCGGCGATCACCGCCCGGCAGGTGTTCGGGTTCTTCTTCACGAAGTCGGCATTGGCGCCGAGCACCTTCTCCGGGTGGTCCTTCCAGACGTCCTGCGTCGTCACCGCGGTGATGCCGATGCCGTCGAGGATCGCGCGGTGGTTCCACGGCTCGCCGACGCAGAAGCCGTCCATGTTGCCGACGCGCATGTTCGCCACCATCTGCGGCGGCGGCACGGTGATGACCTTCGCGTCCTTCATCGGGTTGACGCCGCCGGCGGCGAGCCAGTAGTACAGCCACATCGCATGCGTGCCGGTCGGGAAGGTCTGCGCGAAGGTGTACTCGCGCTTCTCGGCGGCCATCACCTTCGCCAGGCTCGCGCCTTCGACGGCGCCCTTGTCGGCGAGCTTCTTCGACAGCGTGATCGCCTGGCCGTTGTTGTTCAGCGTCATCAGTACGGCCATGTCCTTCTTCGGCCCGCCGACGCCGAGGTGCACGCCGTACACCAGGCCGTAGAGCACGTGCGCCATGTCCAGTTCGCCGTTGACGAGTTTGTCGCGCACGCCGGCCCAGCTTGCCTCCTTGGTCGGGACGATCTTCACGCCGTACTTCTTGTCGAAGCCGAGCACCGAAGCCATCACCACCGACGCGCAGTCGGTCAGCGGGATGAAGCCGATGCGCACCTCCTCCTTTTCGGGCTTGTCCGACCCTTGCGCGTAGGCGGTGGCGTGCAGCCCGGGCACGATCCCGGTCGCGGCGGTGGCGGCGGCGGCCCTCAGCATGCTGCGGCGGCTCATGTCGAATTCCTTCGTCGGCTGGTTCATGCGCGACCCTGCGAGTGGCGAAATCAAGAAACAAGACGGCGTCCGCACCGCACCGGGCTCCGAACCGAGCCCGGCCGTGGGGACGCCGTCGTCCCGTGCCCGCCACCGGCCTTGGTGACGGGCACGCAAGCGAAAGATCGCCATTGATCTCTCGCCCGGTAGGGCAGCAAACGCCGTGCCAGCCGGAGCGCAGCGATTCGCGGCCCTTGCGCACCGGCAAACGCCGGCAGCGATGCTGCGCTGCACCAGCTTTGCGCCGATGCGGTGCGCTTTGGTGCGTCGCGGCCGGTTCCGCCGGCGGCTGGCCACGCGGGCGGGCCCGGCGTCGCGGCGGGCGGTTTCGCGGTCCTAACCGAGCAGGTCGGCGACGTCGAGCAGCCGCTGCGCGACGTCGACGATCTTCAGCCCCTTGTCCATCGCCGCCTTGCGCAGCAGGGCGTAGGCTTCGTCCTCGTCGAGACCGTGGCGCTTCATCAGCAGCCTCTTCGCGCGGTCGATGAGCTTGCGCTGCGACAGCGCCTGCCGCGCCTGCGCGAGCTGCTCGCGCAGTTCGCGTTCCTGCTCGAAGCGCGCGATCGCGACGCGCAGCACCGCGGCCAGGCGCTCGGGCTGCAGCCCGGCGACGACGTACGCGCTGACGCCGGCCGCCATCGCCTGGCGCAGCGGGTCGTCGGCCTCGTCCTCGGCGAACACGACCACCGGCTTCGGGTGCCGGCTCGACAGCGTCGCCAGATGCTCGAGCGTGTCGCGCGACGGCGATTCGGCGTCGACGATCACCACGTCCGGCTGCAGCCGCTCGACGCTGTCATGGATCATGCGCGCCGCATCGACGACGCCGACCACCTCGTGCCCGCGCCGGACCAGCTCGTCGCGGATCAGCGCGACGCGGTGCGCGCCGTCGTCGATCAGCAGCACGCGCAGCGGGGCGGGGTCGTCGGGCATCGGAGGCGGCGGAGCCGGGCGGGGCTCCCCTTGCCGAAGCGCAATTTCCGTGCCGCGTTCGGCCGCGAGCCGCGGCCGCGCCTGCCCGCGGCGAAGTCAGCGCCGGCGGGCGCTGCGCTTGCGCGCCGGGGCGGGTGCGGCCTCGAACGGGTTCACGATCCGCACGCCGGCAATCTGCGCGCCGGCCTGCAGGTCCTCGGTCAGCAACTGCACGCAGCCGCTCCGGCGCGCCGCCTGGACGATCAGCGCGTCCCAGAACGACAGGCCGTGCAGCAGGTGCAGGTCCAGTGCCTCGAGGATCGACTCGGCCGAAGGCTGCACCGTCTCGAAGCGGCTGAACAGCCGGATGCGCTGCCGGACGACATCCGCCGGCAGGCCGAGCTTGCGCAGCGCCGCGTTCGTGAACTCGTTCAGCACCTGGGTCGAGATCACGCCGCTGCCTTCGCGCAGGTGCTGCGCGACGAGGGCAGCGGCGATCGGCTGCTTCGCGCGGGTGTCGCCGGCGTCGGCGTAGACCAGCACGTTCGTGTCGATGAAGCTACGCGTCACGCTGCAGCTCGTCGCGGTCGAACTTCCAGCCGCGCAGCCGGCCGCGCGCGCGCGCGGTCGACTCGAGGTAGGCGGCAACCTCCGCCTCGAGCTGGGCGCGGCCGGCGAGTTGCTCGAGGTAGTCGCGTACGGCCTGGTTCAGGCTCTTGCCCATGGCCTGCGCGGCGCGGCGGGCCTGCTCGGCCACCTGTTCGTCGACGGAAAGCGTGAGGTTCATGCTGCGACACGGATAACGTGCGCACAGCATACGTGACGCAACGGGCGGACGCAAGCTGCGGACGGGGCAGCTGCGGACGGGCACGGCAGGCGGGCACACGGCGTGAAAGCACGCGGCGCAGCTTGTCCAATGTCCTTGCCGCGCTTCTGCGCCAGCTTCACGTCGCGCTTGAACCGGCCGGCGCAGCTCGGCCGGCGTGGCAGATGCCCAGGCGCCAGAACAGGTCGGCCATGCTCGCGGCGCAATGGACGTCGTCACCGCGGAGACCTACCGCGCAGCACAGCGAGCTGGCGAAAGTCGTCGTCCTTCGAACGAACAGGTAACCGCCTCCCTTTGCAAGGGCCCAGATCGTCGCATCGGGTTGCCCGCGCAGGCCGGGACGCTCGACAGACAGGCATCGTGCCCGGAAGGCATCCTCCAGGGCAGGCACGAGGCGGCCGCTGAGGTCTCGTCGAGCAGCCGCTTCACCCCGCCAGCATCGCCGCCAGGCGCCGCTCACGGGCGGCGCCAAGCTGCACGGCCGCGACCGCCTCTGGGCGATGCGGTGGCCGGCCCGAGGCGCCTTGCGGCGACGATCGGCGGGCGTCGCCGCTCCGATGTTCCGCGCCACAGCTCACTACACTGCGCCATGCCGACGATCTTCGAGGAAGCCGCCACGCGCCGCCTCACATCCACGCCCAGGGGCAGGGTGGCACCGTGGAAATCGTGCTCGAGCCGTTGTCGTTGCGCGCGGTCAGAGGCCGCTTGACTGATTCGCAGGTCCGAGCGGTCGTGAGGATCGCACGCGAGCGACACGTTGAGCTGTTGCGAGCCTGGAGGACACATCATGGCTGAACCCGCGGGCATCGTCGACGATGCGGCCATCGCGGCGGCCCGGGTTGCCGGAAGGCAGGCCCTGCTCGGGCCGAGGGCGGTGGCTGCCCGCTTCCTGGCGGAGCGCGACCGGATCGAGATCGATCTGGCTTCGGGCTGGAGCGTGCAGGTGCCGCGCAGTTTCTCTGCCCGGCTCGCCGAGGCATCGCCACAGGACAGCGCCCGCATCGAGATCGTGGACGGCGGGCTCGCGCTGCACTGGCCGGCGATCGACGAGGACTGGTACGTGCCGGCGGTGATCGAGGCGCTGGCCGTCGCGCACGCGGCGTAGCCGCGACCGACGCCGCGGCCGTTCGGGGCGAGTCCGCCGCGTCTTCGGGGATTTGGGCGGAAGCCTGATCGACATCAACGCGGCGGCTGCCTCAACGCCGCCACAGCGCCCGCAGCGCCCACACCCCCACCAGCGGCCCGAGGCCGAGCCACGGCAGCAGCTGCGCCGGCGGCACCGTCTGCGCGAGCCGAAAGAGAGGCAGTCGATGCCGGCGCGCCGAGGCTCGGCACACCCCGCAGGAAATCGGCAACCTACCGCCCGAAGAGATCGGCGTGCGTGCCGGTCCGCTCCAGGCGCAGATCCTCGCCTTCGAGGGTGTAGATCAGCACCCAGTCGGGCTCGATGTGCAGGTCGCGGCTGGCCTTCCATTCGCCCTTCAGCGGGTGGTCGCCCAGGTCACGCGGCAACGGCGCGCCCGTCAGCAGCAGCTCGATCACCCGACGCAGCTTGGCCATGTCCTTGCCGCGCTTCTGCGCCAGCTTCACGTCGCGCTTGAACTGGCCGGCGTAGCTCGGCCGGCGCATCAGATGCCCAGGCGCTTGAAGAGGTCGGCAGCGCTCGTGGCGCGATGGACGTCCACACCGCGGCGGCCTTTGCGCAACGTCTCGGCGGTCAGCGCATTGGGGGTCTGGTTCTCCGCGATGTACAGCCGCATCAGGTCGCGGATGATCTGCGCCGCGGGGCGGTGGCGGTCCGCGGCGACGGCCATGAAGCGCTCGCGCAACTCGGCCTCCATCTTGATGGACATCTGCACTTCCTTGGTCATGCTGGACGCTGTCCGTCGGGGGGATACGCCGGCATTCTAGGGGTATGCGTTGTACATGCATCCGGTAGCCGCACCGGGAATGTGCGGGGAGCGTCCCGACACGAAGAAGCCGCCCGCAGGCGGCTTCCGGTGACGCTGGCGCCGGGTGCGTCAGCCGCGCTCGGCGACTCGCCGCCGCAGCATCAGGCCGGCCAGGCCGGCCAGCATCAGTGCGTAGGTGCCGGGTTCGGGGACGACGGGGATGTCGCCGTCGCGGACGGCCATTGCGTACAGAGTAGGGATCTTGGTTGACCAGCCATGAGCCCCGTTGGATTGATCGAACACGTCGGCGGCATTTCCGCTGGGGTAGTCCGTGCCGGTCCAATAGATGGCAGGCAGCAGGTTCTGGAAGGCCCCCGTGTTTGTCAAGGCGCCTGCCGAATTGCCCAACTCGACGGACCAGAGGTGCCGCATCTCGCTATTGCAATACTCGAAGTGGCATCCGAGCGTGGACGTCGGCAACCGCCAATCGCCGTAGCCACCGATGCTGAAGCCATCTGCCCAACTGGCGGCTGCATGCCAATCCATCGGCCCGTTCACGTTTGCATCACGCAGCCAAGTGATGTCCAGATCGGTGTCGTAAAACGCATCGGTCACGCCGTTGCCGTCCAGATCGCGATCCTGCAGCGCGGCCTGTGCGGGGCCGGCGAGCAGGGTGGCCAGCGCAATGCCGATGGCCGGGAGCGCGGATCGGGCAAGAAGGGGTCTGTGCATGTCGGTCTCCTCGTTGTTGGACCGGACCGGGGTTGCCGCTGCGGCAACCGGGGCGGCCATTGGCTGCCCCCCCGCTGCTTGTCAAGCCCTCGTTTCGGGGATCCCGGCGGAAGCCTGATCGACATCAACGCGGCGGCTGCCTCAACGCCGCCACAGCGCCCGCAGCGCCCACACCCCCACCAGCGGCCCGAGGCCGAGCCACGGCAGCAGCTGCGCCAGCGGCACGGTCTGCGCGAGCCGCACGAACAGCTCGATGCTGAGGATCGAGATGCCGAAGCCGATGCTGTTGGTCAGCGTCAGCACGCTGCCCACCGCCTGCGGCGGCGCGTTGGTCGCGGTCAGCGCGGAGAACTGCGGCGAATCGCCGGCGACGCTGATGCCCCAGACGAGCAGCCAAAGGGCGAACACGGCGTCGCTCGCGCCCAGCGCCCAGGGCGCGAAGGCGCAACAGGCGCCGCTCGCACCCAGCTGCCAGGCGGCGACGCGCGCGCTGCCGATCCGCCGCGCCCACCAGCCGCCGCCGATGCAGCCGATCGCGCCGCTGCCGAGCACGACGAACGAGGCCCAGCTCACCGCCGGCCCGGCCAGCCGCGTGGCGACGATCGCCGGCATCAGCACCCACACCGTGTACAGCTCCCACATGTGGCCGAAGTAGCCGC
>JAFLDG010000088.1 GCA_017302495.1 Burkholderiales bacterium | reverse complement strand
CTCGGCCTCGGCCTCCTGCTGGCGGCGCAGCGCCTCGGCCTGCTCGCGCGCCTCGCGTTCGCGGCGCTCGAGTTCGGCGCGCTCGGCCGCCTCGGCCTCGGCCGCGGCGCGCGCGGCAGCCGCGGCGTCCTCGGCCGACTCGTCGCGCTTGACGAAGGTGCGCTTCTTGCGCACCTCGACCTGGATCGTGCGCGCCTTGCCGGTCGCGTCGGCCTGCTTGATCTCGCTCGTCGAGCGCCGGGTCAGCGTGATCTTCTTGCGCTCGGCGCCGGCGGTGCCGTGCGCGCTGCGCAGGTGCTCGAGCAGCCGCTCCTTGTCGGCGTCGGACACCGCGTCGTCGGCGGACAGCTTCGGCACGCCCGCCGCCGCGAGTTGCTCGCGCAGCACCGCATCCGGGCGGCCCAGCTCGCGGGCGAGTTGGGCGACGGTGGTCACGGCCATTGTGGTGATTCCTCCTGTGCGGTCTTCGTTCGGGGCGGCGGCGTGCGGATCAGGCGGTGAACCAGTGTTCACGCGCCTTCATGATCAGCGCCTTCGCGCGCTCCTCGTCGATACCGGTGATCTCGATCAGCTCGTCGACCGCGAGGTCGGCCAGATCGTCGCGGGTGTGGATGCCGCCGTCGGACAGCTTGGCGATCAGCTCGGGCGTCAGGCCCTCGAGGTCGCGCAGGTTCTGCGACACCTCGTCGACCTGCTCCTCGCGCGCGATCTCCATCGTCAGCAGCGCGTCCTTCGCCCGGTTGCGCAGCTCCTGCACCGTGTCCTCGTCGAAGGACTCGATCTCGAGCATCTCCTGCAGCGGCACGTAGGCCACCTCCTCCAGGCTGGTGAAGCCCTCGGCGATCAGGATGTCGGCGACCTCCTCGTCGACGTCGAGCTTGTCGACGAAGAGCTTGCGCACGCTCTCGGTCTCCTGGTTCTGCCGGGCGGCCGATTCTTCGGCGGTCATGATGTTGATGCGCCAGCCGGTCAGCTCGCTCGCCAGGCGCACGTTCTGGCCGCCGCGGCCGATCGCGATCGCGAGGTTCTCCTCGTCGACGACGACGTCCATCGCGTGCTTCTCCTCGTCGACGACGATCGACTGCACGTTCGCCGGCGCGAGCGCGCCGATGACGAACTGCGCCGGGTCGTCGCTCCAGAGCACGATGTCGACCCGCTCGCCGGCGAGCTCGGTGGTGACGCCGTTGACGCGCGAACCGCGCACGCCGACGCAGGTGCCGATCGGGTCGACCCGGCGGTCGTGGCTGACGACCGCGATCTTGGCCCGGCTGCCGGGGTCGCGCGCGCAGCTCTTGATCTCGAGCAGGCCCTGCTCCATCTCGGGCACTTCCTGCCGGAACAGCTCCTTCATGAACTCCGGGCTCGAGCGCGACAGCATGATCTGCGCGCCGCGCTGCGTCGGGTCGACGCCGAGGATGTACGCGCGCACGCGGTCGCCGGTGCGCAGGTTCTCCTTCGGGATCGTCTCGCTGCGCTTCAGGCGCCCCTCGACGCGGCCGCTCTCGACGATGATGTCGCCCTTGTCCATGCGCTTGACGGCGCCGACGAAGATCTTCTCGCCGCGCGACAGAAAGTCGTTCAGCAGCTGCTCGCGCTCGGCGTCGCGGATCTTCTGCAGGATCACCTGCTTCGCCGCCTGGGCGCCGATGCGGCCGATCGGCACCGAGTCGATCGGCTCCTCGATGTAGTCGCCCTCCTCGATGTCGGCGATCTGCTCCTGCGCCTCGAACAGCAGCGTCTCGGCGTCGGGGTTCTCCAGCCCGGCCTCGTTCGGCACCACGTGCCAGCGGCGGAAGGTCTCGTACTCGCCGGTGTCGCGGTCGATCGCGACGCGGATGTCGACCTCGCCGCCGTGCAGCTTCTTCGTCGCCGACGCGAGTGCCGCCTCGACGGCGTCGAACACCACGTCCAGGTCGACGCTCTTCTCGCGCGAGATCGCGTCGACCAGCATCAGCATTTCGCGGTTCATCTGCTCCGGTCTCCTTGCTGGCCCGCCGCCTTCGCGCCGCGGCCCTTGAAATCGATCACCGGCACGAGCCGGGCTTCGCGCACCTCGTCGAGCGCGAAGTCGAGCGCCTGGTCGCCCGGTACGCCGTTGTCGTCCTCGAGGGCGAGGCGCCAGCCCGGCGGCGCGGCCTCGAGGCGGCCGCGGAAGTTGCGCCGGCCCTGCAGCGGCTGCTTCAGCGCCAGCGTGATCCGTGCGCCGGCGAAGCGTTCGTAGTCGGCCGGGCGCTTCAGCGGCCGGTCCAGCCCGGGGGAAGACACCTCGAGCCGGCCGTAGTCGACGCCGGCCACGTGCAGCACCACCTGCAGCTGGCGCGTGACCAGCTCGCAGTCGTCGAGCGTGACGGCCGCGCCCTCGCCCGACGCGTAGGCATGGCCGGGGACGCGGTCGATCGTGACGCGCAGCAGCCCGCCGCCGGCACGCTCGAGCTCGACCAGCTCGTAACCGAGCCCGTCGACCGTGCGCTGCACCGTCGCCTGCCAATCCGCCGTCGTCGCCAAGATCCGTTCGCCCACGCTGTCGGGTACGCTGCCGGGTGCCCCTGGCGGCTGCGCGCGCCCCGACCCGTCGCGCCAGCCGCGCCGGCGCCGCGGCCCGGGCCGGCCCGCCCCGCCGGACCCCCCGTTGAGGAATCGGCCCCGGACATAAAAAATGGGCTGGATCAGATCCGCCCATTCGACCGCTCGTGACGCTGCGCCAGCGAAAGTCGAATTGTACTCTGCCCGGGCGCGCTGCGGCAACCGCGGCTGCCGCCATGCCAGAATCGCCGGCTTCCGTCCTCCACCGAGACGCGTCATGGGTTTCCTCGCCGGCAAACGACTGCTGATCACCGGGCTGCTGTCCAACCGTTCGATCGCCTACGGCATCGCCCGCGCCTGCCGGCGCGAAGGGGCGGAGCTGGCCTTCAGCTATGTCGGCGAACGCTTTCGCGACCGGATCACCGAGTTCGCCGCCGAGTTCGACTCGACCCTGGTGTTCGACTGCGACGTCGCCGACGACGCCCAGATCGCCGCCCTTTTCGAGCAGCTCGCCCGGGTCTGGCCCCAGTTCGACGGCTTCGTGCATTCGATCGGCTTCGCGCCGCGCGAGGCGATCGCCGGCGAGTTCCTCGACGGGCTCTCGCGCGAGGCCTTCCGCATCGCGCACGATGTTTCGGCCTACAGCTTCCCGGCGCTGGCCAAGGCCGCGCTGCCGCACCTGCGGCCGGGCAGCGCGCTGCTGACGCTGACCTACCTCGGCGCGCTGCGCATCGTGCCGCACTACAACACGATGGGCCTGGCCAAGGCCAGCCTCGAGGCGAGCGTGCGCTATCTCGCCGGCCATCTGGGGCCGAGAGGCATCCGCGTCAACGGCCTGTCGGCCGGGCCGATCCGCACCCTGGCCGCCTCGGGCATCAAGGACTTCGGCCGACTGCTCGACATCGTCGCGAAGTCGGCGCCGCTGCGGCGCAACGTGACGATCGACGACGTCGGCAACGTCGCCGCCTTCCTGCTGTCGGACCTCGCGGCCGGCATCACTGCCGAGGTGACCTACGTCGACGGCGGCTTCAACCAGGTCGCGATCGGCATGGCCGACCCGCCCGCCTGAGGCGCGGGCGGCGCCGCGTGCGGGAGCGCCTCAGCCGCGCACGCAATCGACGTAGTAACGGCGCGCCTCGCCGGGCTCGTCGCTCTCGACGAGGCCGTGCACGTCGGTGTCGAAGCCGGGAAACGCGGCGTTGAAGCTGCGCGTGAAGCGCAGGAAATCGACGATGCGCCGGTTGAAGCGCTCGCCCGGGATCAGCAGCGGAATGCCCGGCGGGTACGGCGTCAGCAGGCTGGTCGTGATCCGGCCCTCGAGCGCGTCGATGTCCACGCGCTCGGTCTCGCGGTGCGCGATGCGCGCGTAGGCGTCGCTCGGCTTCAGCGCCGGCTGCAGGTCCGACAGGTACATCTCGGTGGTCAGCCGCGCCACGTCGCCCCGGGCATAGGCCTCGTGGATCGCCTGGCACAGGTCGCGCAGGCCCATGCGCTCGTAGCGCGGGTGCGCGGCGCAGAACTCGGGCAGCACGCGCCACATCGGCGCGTTCTTGTCGTAGTCGTCCTTGAACTGCTGCAGTGCGGTCAGCAGCGTGTTCCAGCGGCCCTTCGTGATGCCGATCGTGAACATGATGAAGAACGAGTACAGCCCGGTCTTCTCGACCACCACGCCGTGCTCGGCGAGGAACTTCGTGACCACGCTCGCCGGGATGCCGCTCTTCGCGAACCGGCCCGACAGGTCCAGCCCCGGCGTCACGATCGTGCACTTGATCGGGTCGAGCATGTTGAAGCCCTCGGCCAGCGCGCCGAAGCCGTGCCACTTGTCGCCGGCCTTGAGCAGCCAGTCGGCCTGGCGGCCGATGCCCTCGGCCGCGAGCTTGTCCGGCCCCCAGACCTTGAACCACCAGTCGCGGCCGAACTCCTGGTCGACCTTGCGCATCGCGCGCCGGAAATCGAGCGACTCGACGATGCTCTCCTCGACCAGCGCGGTGCCGCCGGGCGCTTCCATCATCGCCGCGGCGACGTCGCAGCTGGCGATGATCGCGTACTGCGGCGACGTGCTGGTGTGCATCAGGAAGGCCTCGTTGAACAGGTGCCGGTCGAGCTTGCGGTTCACCGGGTCCTGCACCAGCACCTGGCTCGCCTGGCTCAGGCCGGCGAGCAGCTTGTGCGTGCTCTGCGTGACCCAGACCATCTGCTCCTTCGGCCGCGGCCGCTTCTTGCCCATCGCGTGGAACTGGCCGTAGAAGTCGTGGAACGCCGCGTGCGGCAGCCAGGCCTCGTCGAAGTGCAGGTTGTCGATGTAACCGTCGAGGCCGTGCTTGATGACCTCGGTGTTGTAGAGCACGCCGTCGTAGGTGCTCTGCGTCAGCGTCAGGATGCGCGGGCGCACCCGGTCGGCATCGACCCCGGCCAGCAGCGGGTGCGCCGCGATGCGCCGACGGATCGCCTCGGGCGCGAACTCCGCGCGCGGGATCGGCCCGATGATGCCGTGGTGGTTGCGGGTCGGCGGCAGGAACACCGGCACCGCGCCGGTCATGATGATCGCGTGCAGGATGCTCTTGTGGCAGTTGCGGTCGACCACCACCACGTCGCCCGGCGCCACCGTGTGGTGCCAGACCATCTTGTTGCTGGTGCTGGTGCCGTTGGTGACGAAGAAGCAGTGGTCGGCGTTGAAGATGCGCGCCGCGTTGCGCTCGCTCTGCGCGACCGGGCCGGTGTGGTCGAGCAGCTGGCCGAGCTCCTCGACCGCGTTGCAGACGTCGGCGCGCAGCATGTTCTCGCCGAAGAACTGGTGGAACATCTGCCCGACCGGGCTCTTCAGGAACGCGACGCCGCCGCTGTGCCCCGGGCAGTGCCAGGAGTACGAGCCGTCCTGCGCGTAGTCCATCAGCGCCTTGAAGAACGGCGGCGCCAGCCCGTCGAGGTAGCTCTTCGCCTCGCGGATGATGTGCCGGGCGACGAACTCCGGCGTGTCCTCGAACATGTGGATGAAGCCGTGCAGCTCTCGCAGCACGTCGTTCGGCAGGTGCTGGCTGGTGCGCGTCTCGCCGTACAGGTAGATCGGGATGTCGGCGTTGCGGAAGCGGATCTCGCCGATGAACTTGCGCAGGTTCAGCACGGCCGGCGCCAGCTCCGGCCCGGCGGTGTTGAACTCCTCGTCGTCGATGCTGAGGATGAACGCGCTGGCGCGGCTCTGCTGCTGCGCGAACTGGCTCAGGTCGGTGTAGGTGGTGGCGCCGACGACCTCGAAGCCCTCCTTCTCGATCGCCGCGGCGAGCGCGCGGATGCCGAAGCCCGAGGCGTTCTCGGAGCGGAAGTCCTCGTCGATGATGACGATCGGGAAGTGGAAGCGCTGCATGGCGGGGGCTCCGGCCGGCAAAGCGCGCCGGCCAAGGGCGCGAAGTGTAGGCGCGCGCGGTGGCGTGGCCGGCTCGCTACACTGGCCCGCGCGCACCCGCCGACCCGACGATGGACTGGACCCCCCCGACGCTGTGGTGGCTCGCCGCCGGCCTGCTGGTGGCGGCCGAACTGTTCGCCGGCGGCTTCTACCTGCTGATGCTGGCGCTGGGCTGCGCCGCCGGCGCGGTCGCGGCGCACCTCGGCGCGGCCCTGCCCGCGCAGCTGGCCACGGCCTCGATCGTCGGCGCCGGCACCACCGCGCTGTGGCACTACCGGCGCGCCCGCGCGCCGCGCTCGGCCCCGCCGCGGGCGAACCGCGACGTGAACCTCGACATCGGCCAGACGGTGCAGGTGCCGGCCTGGGATGCGCAGGGCCTGGCGCGCATCAGCTACCGCGGCAGCGCCTGGACCGCGCAGTTCGGCGGCAGCGGCGTGCCGGCGCCCGGGCCGCACGTCATCGTCGCCGTCGACGGCAACCGGCTGGTCGTGGGCCCCGCACCCTGAAGCTCGAACAGGAAGCTCGATGGAAGTCGCCGCGGTCTTCGCCCTCATCGCGATCGTCTTCGTCTGGCGCACGATCCGCATCGTGCCGCAGCAGCACGCCTGGGTGGTCGAACGCCTCGGCCGCTACGACCGCGCGCTGACCCCGGGGCTGAAGTTCCTGATCCCCTTCGTCGAGCGCGTCGCCTACAAGCATTCGCTGAAGGAGGTGCCGCTGGACGTGCCGAGCCAGGTCTGCATCACCAAGGACAACACCCAGCTGCAGGTGGACGGCATCCTGTTCTTCCAGGTCACCGACCCGATGCGCGCGAGCTACGGCTCGAGCAACTACATCGTCGCGATCACGCAGCTCGCGCAGACCACGCTGCGCAGCGTGATCGGGCGCATGGAGCTGGACAAGACCTTCGAGGAGCGCGACGCGATCAACGCCACCGTGGTGAACGCGCTCGACGAGGCGGCGCTGAACTGGGGCGTGAAGGTGCTGCGCTACGAGATCAAGGACCTGACGCCGCCGGCCGAGATCCTGCGCGCGATGCAGGCGCAGATCACCGCCGAGCGCGAGAAGCGCGCGCTGATCGCGGCCAGCGAGGGCAAGCGCCAGGAGCAGATCAACCTGGCCGAGGGCGCGCGTGCCGCCTTCATCGCCAAGAGCGAGGGCGAGAAGCAGGCGGCGATCAACCTCGCGCAGGGCGAGGCGGCGGCGATCGTGGCCGTGGCCGAGGCCACCGCGAACGCGCTGCGCCAGGTGGCCGCGGCGATCCGCGAGCCGGGCGGCGAGCAGGCGGTGCAGCTGAAGGTGGCGCAGCAGGCGGTCGAGGCCTTCGCGCAGCTGGCGAAGACGAACAACACGCTGATCGTGCCGGGCAACCTGAGCGAGGTCTCGGCGCTGATCGCGAGTGCGATGGCACTGGTCAAGGCTGCGCCCGGCGCGCGGCCCTGAAGGCGAACCGATGAAGCAGGCGCGCAACGTGCTCGGCGGGCCGCTGCAGCTGTGCTCGGCCAAGCCGCTCACCGGCTGGTATCGCGACGGCTGCTGCCACACCGACGCCAACGACGCCGGCAGCCACGTCGTCTGCGCGCAGCTGACGGTGGCGTTCCTGAACTTCCAGATGGAGCGCGGCAACGACCTGATCACGCCGCGGCCCGAGGCCCGCTTCCCGGGGCTGAAGCCCGGCGACCGCTGGTGCGTGTGCGCGCTGCGCTGGCGCGAGGCCTACGAGGCCAACTGCGCGCCGCCGGTGGTGCTGGAGGCGACCCACGAGCGCGTGCTGCAGTTCGTGCCGCTGGCCTGGCTGAAGCGCAGCCGCGCCCCCTTGCCGGGCCCAGGTCCGGGTCGAATGACCGCGCCCGATCCCTGAGTGCGCGCCCCGCCCAGCGATGGCCCTGGGCGAACCGCTGACCGCGCTGCCGCCAGGCGCGCAGCGCGCCACCCCAAGCAAAACGGGCCGATCGCTCGGCCCGTCTCTGTCGGTGCAGCCCGCGACCGGGCCGCCGGCTAAGCCCTCAGCTCTTGGCCACGCGCCGGCGTGCGGCGCCCGCGCCGAGCAGCGCCAGGCCGACCAGGGCCAGCGACGTCGGCTCCGGCACGCCGATGATCTCGCGGCCGATCTTGGTCTTGACCGCATTCGCGAAGTCTGCAAACGAGCTCGCTGCGACCACGAAGGCATTCGTGCCGCCCACGATGTTGGCACCGTACCAAACGTCAAGATTCGGGAAGTCCGTCGTCAGGATCGCCAGCCCATTGATCGTGTCGACCCCCGCAGCCAAAGCGTTATTGCGCGCGGTGGCCGTGGTGGCGCCATCGTTCTCTTGGCCGTCGCCCGAAACGTCGATCACCTGCCGCGCCGACGTAAAACCGTTGTCGCTGCCGCCAGTTTCGGTACCGAAGAGCGGAGTGGTGAAGTTGATCGCGCTGCCCGGCGCAGTCCGACCAGTGAAGTTCCGCGACGCATTGGAGATGGCCGTCGCAAAGGCATTGGAGCTGGCTGCATCGGTGATGTGGGTCCAGCCGACCTCGACCGACTGCTGCCCGGCACCCGACCACTCGATGTAAGTGACCGCGATGCCACCGGTCAGCGTGCCGATGTTGGCCTGGATCGTCGCATCCTGAAAGGCTTGGATATAGCCGTTCTTCTGCAAGCCGTACTCGGTTGCATCAATGCTTCCCGATACGTCGACGATCAGCGCGAGTTCGAGCGCCACGTCGATCGCCGAGGCGGGTCCTGCCGCCACCAGCGCGCCGGCACCGAGCAGCGCCGCGAGTGATTTCTTCAGTTTCATATTCAACTCCAGGTGGTGATTGAGCCAGAGCCAACAGGAATGGCACGTGGCTCCAAGCGAAATCCATGCCACTTCCGCAAGCCGTTGAACCATAACGACTTCTGCGAGTTGGATCGGCTTCGCGCCAGCAGCCGCGTCAGGGTTGCCGACACCCGCACTCAAGGGGGGCGCCGTGCGATTCGGCGAAACCGCGAAATCCGATACCCCGCTCCGGACGGCCCGTCCGCGATACTGCCCGTGGCTGGTATGGCCCCTTCGCCGTGCGAGCGGACGGCACCCAAACGGAGCGATCTCATGAACAGGCGACTCGGGCTTGCCCCGGCGGTGCTGGCGGCCTTGGCGGTGCTGGCCGCATGTGGTCAAGGCGACCAGCGGCAGCTGCTGGCCTCGGCAAAGGGCTACCTCGAAGCCAAGGACCCGAAAGCGGCGACGATCCAGCTGAAGAACCTGCTGCAGACCGAGCCCGATTCGGCCGAGGCGAGGATGCTGCTCGGCCGGGCCTTGCTGGACAGCGGCGATGCGGCCGGCGCCGAGATCGAGCTGAAGCGGGCGCAGGAGCTCGGCCGGCCGGCATCCGAGGTGGCCCCGTTGCTGGCCCAGGCGCTGCTGGCGCAGGGCGAGTACGACAAGCTGACGAGCCGCTTCGCCGACGTGGAACTGGACGATGCCCAGGCGATGGTCGACCTGCAGCTGGCCTTGGCGACCGCATACGCGGCCCAGGGCGCCACCGACAAGGCGCGCGCGGCGATCGGCCGGGCCTTGGCGCGGTCGCCGCAGTCGGTGCCGGCGTTGATCATGCTGGCCCGGCTGAAGGCGACCACCGGCGACCACGACGGCGCGCTGGCCGCGCTGGATGAACTGCTGGCCGGCCACGCCGGCAGCGCCGCGGCCTGGCAGCTCAAAGGCGACGTGCTGGCCCAGGGCAAGGCCGACCTGCCCGGCGCCGTCGCGGCTTACGAGAAGGCGATGGCGATCGAGCCGGCACGCGTCGAACTGCATGCGGGGCTGATCTCGCTGCACTTCGCGCAGAATGACCTGCAGGCGGCGAGCCGGCAGTTCGACGCCATGAAGGCAGCCGCGCCGGACAACCCGCTGACGCGCTTTTACGAGGCGCAACTGGTGTTCGCCCGCGGCGACTACAAGCTGGCGCGGCAGAAGCTGCAGGACCTGTTGCGGCTGGTTCCCGAAAACGCCCGCGTGCTGCACCTCGCCGGCGCGACCGAGCTGCAGCTCGGCGCGCTTGCCCAGGCGGAGTTCCTGCTGGCCAAGGCGGTGCAGGTGCAGCCCGGCTTCGTCTCGGCCCGCGTGCTGCTGGGCAAGGTGTACCTGCGCGGCACCCAGCCGGCCAAGGCGTCGGCGGTGCTGGGCCCGATCCTCGAAGGCAAGAGCGTCGATGCCGAAACTCTGATCACGGCCGGCCAGGCGGCGCTGCTCGGCGGCGACCCCAAGGCGGCCGACAGCTACTTCGCGCGTGCCGCCGCCGCCCGGCCGGACGACGTGCGGGCCCGCACGGCCGCGGCCATGGCGCAGTTGTCGAAAGGCAAGGCCGATGTGGCCTTCGGCGAACTGCAGTCGATCGCGGCCGCGGACAGCGGCATCACGGCCGACATGGCGCTGATCAGCGCACGCATGAGCCGGGGAGAGGCCGACGCCGCGCTGCGGGCCATCGATGCGCTCGCGAAGAAGCAGCCGGCAAGTGCCGTCGCGGCAGACCTGCGCGGGCAGGTGTACCTGGCGCGAAAGGATATGCCAGCGGCGCGCAAGAGCTTCGAGGCGGCACTCGTGCGCGACCCGCGGTACCTGCCTTCGGTCACCCATCTGGCCGCGATCGACTTCGTCGAGGGCAAGCCCGATGCCGCGAAGGCGCGCTTCGACAGGTTGCTCGAGCTCGACCCCGGCAACGCCCAGGCGCTGCTGGCGCTGGCCGAGCTGAAGCGGCGCAGTGGTGCCGACCGCGAGGCGGTCGCGGCGCCGATCCGCGCAGCGATCGCGGCCCACCCTTCCGACCCGCAACCCAGGCTGGCACTGATCGATCTCGAGCTCTCTGACGGCGACCCCAAGGCCGCGCTGAGCACCGCCCAGGCAGCAGTAGCCTCTCTGCCCAACGATGCGGCCCTGCAGGGCCGTCTGGCGCGCGCACTGATGGCTGCAGGGGACATTAACCTGGCCAGCAGCACTTTCGGCAAGATCGCCGCGCAGAACCCGGACCTGCTTCTGGGCCACCTGGGTCTGGCCGAGACGCATCTGATGAAGAAGGACTTCGCAGCCGCGAACCGGAGCGCCCGGCGCGCGCTGGAACTCGCACCGAACTCGATCGCTGCGCAGCGCGTGGCGATCATGGCGGCCATGGGCGCCAAGCGGCCGCGGGAAGCGGTGGCGGTGGCCCACGAGATGCAGTTGCAACGGCCGAAGGACGCGCTGGGCTACATCCTCGAAGGCGAGGTCGAAGCGAGCGAGGAGCGCTGGGCACCGGCCGTCGCCGCCTACCGAAGGGCGATCGCCCTGCCGAACCCGGCCCAGGCGCCGGGGCGGCTGCATGCGGCGCTGCTGAAGGACCAGAAGGTCGCGGAGGCTGCCCAGTTCGCCGATCGCTGGCTGCGCGATCACCCGAAGGACTGGCTGTTCCTCCTGTACCTTGCCGAGGCGTCCTCGACGAAGGGGGATCTGCAGGCCGCCGAGCGCTACTACCGGCAACTGCTGCAGGGCCAGCCGAACAACCCCATTGCGCTCAACAACCTGGCCGGCGTTCTGATCCGGCAGAACAAGCCCGGCGCGGTGGCCCTGGCCGAACGCGCCGTCAAGGCAGCGCCGGGCCGACCCGCGTTACTGGACACCCTGGCACTGGCGCTGGCAGGCGATGGGCAGTTCGCCAAGGCCATCGACACCCAGAAGCAGGTGATCGCGACTGCGCCCGAGGTCCCGGTGTATCGCCTGACCCTGGCGAAGATCTATCTGCGATCGGGCGACAGGGCGCGGGCGCGCAGCGAACTCGATGCCCTGTTGAGGCCTGGCAAGGACTTCCCGCAACGCAACGAAGCGACAGCGCTGCTCGAGGAGGTGTCGAGCTCCTGATGGCGGCGGGCCCGCGAATCGAACTGGAGGTGTCTGCGATCTCCGGCGGCGAGTAGCCTCGCCGCACTCCGCGCGGCCCCTGTCCGGATGGATGCGAAAGCTACAATCGCGCCCCCGCGGAGGGATGGATGAGCGGTTTAAGTCGCACGCCTGGAAAGCGTGTGTGGGTTAACAGCCCACCGCGGGTTCGAATCCCGCTCCCTCCGCCACCCCGCTGAGGTCCGTCAGCGCATCACCGCCAGGGCCGCCACGCGGCGGTCGATCTCGGCCAGCAGGCGTTGGTACTCGGGGGCTTCGACGCCGCCGAAGCGGCGCCGGAACTCGGCCTCCGGCAGGTACTCCGGCAGGTCGTCCCAGCGCGGCATCAGTTCGCGGTCGTCGCGCAAGGCGCGCAGCCGCTCCTGCGCGACGACCGGCCGTGCCAGCGCCAGTTCGCCCAGCCGCGTGCCGGCACGGTCGGCGGCCAGGTCGTTGAAGCTGAAGCCCGAACCGACGCGCGCGTCGGCCATCTCCTTGTACACGCCGACGGCGCGCGACAGCGGCGAGGTGCCGTCGATCGCGATCGCGGCCGAGACGAGGAAATGCTGGGCCAGGTCCCCGCGGCCGTCGAGCACGATGTGCAGCGGGCGCACGACCGGCCAGTCGCGGGCCTCGGGCAGCAGCCGCTCCGGCGTGCGCCCGTTCGCGTGCAGCGTCAGCAGCAGCAGCAACGCGCGGTTCTCGGCGGCCGGATCGTTGCCGGCCCGGCTGCGCGCGGTCGCCAGCTCGGCCAGCGGCGCGAGCAGGACCGACAGCGCAACCGGCTGCTGCGCGGGCAGCGCCTCGGCCATGCGCGCCAGCCGCTCCTGGTAGGCGCGCCACCGCGCCGTGTCGTCGTCGGTGACCAGCGTTCCGAGCACGCGGCGCGTGGCCTCCGGGTCCCAGACATAGGCCACGATCAGGCGGCCCGGCGCGAACGACACGCGCCGCACCATCTGCGACGCGGCGAGCAGTTCGGCGCCGTAGGATTGCCGCGCCAGCAGCACCGGCAGCAGCGCGTCCGCGACCGCGCCGGGCAGCGGCAGGCGGCCGACGCGCAGGCGGTGAACCTGCGGCTGCCTGCCGCGCTCGGCCAGTTGCAGGTCCAGGTTCAGCCAGAACCCGGCCGGCAGCGCCGCACTGGCCTGCACGCGGGCCGCGCCGCGCGCGAGCGTCACCCGCAGATTCGCGCCGATCCGGCGCTGGGCGGCATGCTCGAGCAGCAGCTCCAGGTCGCGGCTGCCGAGCAGCACCAGCCGCATCGTGCCCGGCGGGCCGCGCCGCGGATCCTGCGTGCGCAGCAGCGCAACCACCCGCGCCACCTCGGCCGGCGTCACGTCGGTGCGGGCCGCAACCCGGGGTTCGCGCTCGAGGGCCAGGCCGGCCAGCAGCAGCAGCGCCGCCACGGCCGCGACCAGGGCGGCGGCCAGCCAGCGGGTCACCTTCCGGGCGCCGCGCATCTGCGCTCGGGGCGGGGCCGAGGCCGCTGC
>JAFLDG010000087.1 GCA_017302495.1 Burkholderiales bacterium | reverse complement strand
AGCGCGCGCTCGCGGCCCAGCGGGCCGCCGACGAACAGGCGGCCGCCGAGGCGGCGTCGCGCCCGACGCGGGTGCTGGTGGTCGACGACTCGCGCGTGGTCCGCGTCAAGACCGGCCGCCTGCTGGCGCAGCACGGCTTCGAAGTGAGCGATGCCAGCGACGGCCTGGAGGCCGAGCGCCGGCTGCAGGCCGACCTGCCCGACCTGATCATCACCGACGTCGAGATGCCCGGCATGGACGGCTTCGCGCTCACGCGCAGCATCCGCGCGGCCGTGCGCACGGCGCACATCCCGGTGATCATGATCACCGCCGCCGATGACCGCCACCGCACCGACGCGGCCGAGGCCGGCGTCAGCGCGCTGCTGGGCAAGCCCTACGGCGACGACGCGCTGATCGCGCAGATCCGGCAGCTGGTGCCGGGCGCCGCGCCGCAGCGGGTGGCCTGACGCCCGGCGGTCCGGCCCCGGCCGGCGCGACGCCGGCTGCGCGTATCCTGCACGGCCATGCCCACCGCCCGCCAGGAGAACGCCCGATGCCCCGCCGCCCGTCCCGCCGCGAGTTCCTGCTCGGCTCCGGCGCCCTCGCATCCACTTCGCTGCTCGGCGCGGCCGGCTGTTCGTCGCTGCCGCCGCGCTTCACCGCCTCGCCGATGAGCACCGAGCAGCAGCTCGCGCTGAGCGCGACGCAGGCGGTGGCGGCGATCCGCAGCGGCGAGCTGACGGCCGAGACCTACGTGCGCACGCTGCTCGCGCGGGCCGAAGCGCTGCGCGACCTGAACGCGATGATCTCGGTCGATGCCGACGGCGCCATCGCCGCGGCGCGCCGGGTCGACGCGATGCGCGACGCCGGCCGGACGATGCCGCGGCTGGCCGGGCTGCCGATCGTCGTCAAGGACAACATCAACAGCGCGAACCTGCCGACCACCGGCGGCACGCCCGCGCTGCAGAACGTGCGGCCGAAGCATGACGCCCCGACGCTGCGCAAGCTGGTCGACGGCGGTGCGATCGTGCTCGGCAAGAGCAACCTGCACGAGCTGGCCTTCGGCATCACGAGCACGAACCTCGCGCCGTTCGCGGGGCCGGTGCGCAACCCGTACGACCGCACGCGCATGCCCGGCGGCTCGTCCGGCGGCACCGCGGCCGCGATCGCGGCGCACATCGTGCCGGCCGGCCTGGGCACCGACACCGGCGGCTCGACGCGCATCCCGGCCGCGCTGTGCGGCATCGTCGGCCTGCGGCCGTCGGTGGGCAACAACGTCGAGCAGCGCCGCTACACCGACACCGGCCATGTCGTGCCGATCAGCCGCACGCGCGACACGGTCGGGCCGATGGCGCGCACGGTGGCCGACGTCGCGCTGCTCGACGCGGCGATCATGTTCACCGCGGTCGCGCAGCCGGCCGAAGTCCGCGGGCTGCGCATCGGCGTGCCGGCGTCGTTCTGGGCGGGGCTGGACAGCCGGCTCGCGGCGGTGGTGCGCGCCGCGCGCGACAAGCTCGCCGCCGCCGGCGTGGTCTTCGTCGACGCCGACCTGCCGGGGCTGGCCGAGCTGAACGCGAAGGTGTCGTTCCCGATCGCGCTGCACGAACCCGTCGCCGACATCCCCGCCTACCTCGCCGCCACCGGCGTCACCGGCATCACGCTGGCCGACATCGCGGCGCAGGTGGCGAGCCCCGACGTGAAGGGCGCGTTCGGCGCGATCCTGGCCGACGCGATGGGCAAGGACTATCCGGCCGCGATGAACGAGTTCCGGCCGAAGCTGCAGGCGCTTTATGCCGGCTACTTCGCGTCGCACAAGCTCGACGCGATGCTGTTCCCGACCACGCCGGCGCCGGCGATTCCGATCGACACCGCCGCCGGCTCGGGCAAGTTCTCGATCGACGGCGGGCCGCCGCTCGACGTGTTCGCCACCTTCATCCGCAACACCGACCCCGGCAGCAACGCCGGCATCCCGGGCCTGTCGCTGCCGGCGGGGCTGACTGCCGATGGGCTGCCGGTGGGCCTCGAGATCGACGGGCCGGTGGGCAGCGATCCGCGGCTGCTCGCGATCGGGCTCGCGTTCGAGCAGGTGCTGGGGCCGGTGCCGGCGCCGAAGCTGTAGCGGCCGGGCCCGACGCGGGCTTGGGGTGTCCGGCGGTCAGGGGACGCGCTTGGCGATGCCGGGCTTGCCGCCCTTGATCCTGGCGTGCCGGAAGACATCCGGCCGTGCCGCGATCACCGCCTCGAACTGCACGTCGGTCGGCGGCGGATCGATCTTCTGCCGCAGCCGGTCGAAGCTGGCCATCGTGTAGCCCTGCGAGTTCAGGTACGCCAGCACTGCACGGGCCGTCTCGTCGATCGACGTCGACCGCGGCGCATCGCCGGCGGCGGACACCGCGGCCCGGGGGCGCAGCTCGCTTTCGGTCTCGATGTTGCGGAGGCGATCGATCAACTCGGACCAGGGCAGCGACCGCGGGTAGGAGAAGTCGATGTGCTGCGTGATCTCGAGCCGCGGGTGGATACGGCAGGCCGAGAGCCTGACCGGGACGACCGTCTTGCCCATGCCGAGCGCGTACGCCCACTCGTAGGTGACGTACGGCGACTCGGCGGAATGCGCGCTCAACGCCACGACGACAGCCAGACTCTGCTTGATGCCGTCCTCGATGCTCCGGCGCCAGTCGTCGCCGGCGCGGATCGAAACCTGGTCGCGCCACAGCGTGAGGCCCTCGAGCTGGAGCTTGGTGGCCAGCAATTCGGCGAAGAAGTGGTCGGCTTGCGCGTAGCTGAGGAAGACAGTGCTCATCGTGGCGGCCTGCGGTCGGTGGGCCCGCGTCAGGGCCGGGCCGGGGGCAGGGCGACAGGCCCTTCCGCCACCGTGATTCGGTGCAGCAGCCGGGCATGGCCGTCGTAGCCGCCGGTGGCGGCATGCACGACGCAGCGGTTGTCCCACATCACCAGCCTGCCCGGCTGCCAGCGGTGGCGGTAGACGAAGTCCTCGCGCACCTGGTGGCGGAACAGCTCCAGCAGCAGCGGCTGCGCTTCGGCCTCGGCCATGCCCTCGATGCCGATCGTGTAGCCGGGGCTGACGAAGAGCGCGGTGCGGCCGGTTTCCGGATGCACGCGCGCGACCGGGTGCGATTGGGTCGCCAGCGCATCGTCGCCGTAGCGGATGGCCATCGAGCGGCCTCGGTCGCGTTCGCCGTACAGGCCGTCGCGGGAATAACCGCGGCGCGCCGAGTGGATGCCCTGCTTGTCCCGCAACAGCGCCTTCACCGCCGGCGCCAGCGCGTCCCAGGCGGCGACCTGGTTGGCGAAGAGCGTGTCGCCGCCGACCGGCGGAATCACGTTGCCGTACAGCAGCGTGGCCTGCGGCGGCCGCGGCAGGAAGCTCCAGTCCGAATGCCAGGTCTCGGCGAAGATCTTCGTCTTCTCGTCGGCGTCGCGCCGCACCTGCGCGATGTGCGGATGGCCGGGCACGCTGCCGAAGAAGGGGTCGCTGCCGAAGGGGCCGATGTGCCGCGCGATGCGCTCCAGGTCTGCGAGCGAAAGCCGCTGGTCCGGGAAGGCCAGCACCTGGTGCGCCAGCCAGGCGTTGCGGATCTCGGCCACCGTGTCGGCCGACAGCGGCTGGCGCAGGTCGATGCCCTGCACGGTGGCGCCGCAGGGGGCGGCTTGCGGGGTGACGGTCAACGGCATCGGCGGGCCCTCCGGCGGTCAGAGGCCAGCGTAGTGCCTGCCCGGTTCCGGCGCATCAGGCTTCGCCCGCGGTGCGTGCCGCGGATCGGGCCCAGCGCTGCGCCCAGTCGGACAGCGGCTGCAGCGCGGCCAGCAACTCGCCGCCGCTGGCGGTGAGCTGGTAGCCCTCGCCCAGGTGCTCGACCAGGCCGGCCTCGCGCAGCTCCTTCAGCCGGGTGTTCAGCAGGCTCGGGTTGGTCATCGCGGCGTCCTGCAGCGCGCGGAAGGTCAGTGCCGCGCCGGTGCGCAGCTCCCACAGGATGCGCAGGCAGCTGCGCCGGCCCAGCAGGTCCAGCGCGGCCATGATCGGCCGGCCGGTTTTCGAGCCGCGCACCGGCCGGCCTAAGGGCGGCACACCCATGCTTTACTTTTCATAGCGAAGGTCCTATGCTGTGCTATCGAAACTGTAGCACTGGACCTGTCATGGATGCCCGCATCGCCCCCGCCGCGACCCCTTACGCGGCCGAAGTGCAGGCCCGGCTGGACCGCACGATGCCGCCCGGCCGGCCGCCGCTGCGGCTGTTCAGCACGCTGGCGCGCGACCCGCGGCTGTTCGGCAAGTTCTTCGCGGCCGGTCTGCTGGACCGCGGCCACCTGAGCCTGCGCCAGCGCGAGATCGTGATCGACCGCACCACGGCGCTGTGCCGCTCCGAGTACGAATGGGGCGTGCACATCGCGATCTTCGGCGCGCGCGTCGGCTTGACGCCGGCGCAGGTGCACTCGCTGGTGCACGGCGGGCCCGCCGATGCCTGCTGGACGCCGGCGGAGCAGCGGCTGCTGCAACTGTGCGACGCGCTGCATCGCGATTGCGATGTCGACGATGCGCTGTGGCAGGCACTGCGCGAGCACTTCAGCGAGGAGGCGCTGCTGGAGCTGCTGATGCTGGCCGGCTTCTACCGCACCGTCAGCTGTCTCGCCAACGCGCTGCGGCTGCCGCTGGAGGCGGATGCGGCGCGCTTCCCGCCGCGCTACATCGAGACTTCCAGCATCGCCCGGTAGTCGTCGGCACTGGCCAGCCGCGGGTTGGTCTTGTGGCAGTGGTCGGCCAGCGCGCCTTCGATGATGCGGTCGAACCACTCGCGCTGCACGCCCATCGCCGCCAGGCCGCTGGGCAGGCCCAGGCGCTGGTTCAGCGCGCGGATCGCATCGGGCAGTTCGTCGCCGCTGCGCAGCCCGACCGCCTGCGCCATGCGCTCCAGCCGCCGCTCGCGGACCATCGACTCGGCCTCGGCATTGAAGCGGATCACGGCCGGCAGGAACACCGCGTTCAGCGTGCCGTGGTGCAGCTTCGGGTTCACGCCGCCGAGCGAATGGCTCAGCGAATGCACACAGCCCAGGCCCTTCTGGAACGCCAGCGCACCCTGCGCCGACGCGCTCATCATCTGCAGCCGCGCGTCGAGATCCGTGCCGTCGCGCGTGGCGCGCTCGATGTGCGCCCAGCCGCGCGCCAGGCCGTCGAGCGCGATGCCGTCGGCCGGCGGGTTGAAGGCCGGCGCCATGAAGGTCTCCATGCAGTGCGCGATCGCGTCCATGCCGGTGGCCGCGGTCAGCCCCGGCGGCAGCTTCAGCGTCAGCTCGGGATCGAGGATCGCCGCCTTCGGCAACAGGTGCCACGAATGGAAACCGAGCTTGCGGCCGTCGTCGACGATGACGATCGCGCCGCGCGCGACCTCGCTGCCGGTGCCGGCGGTGGTGGGCACCGCGATCAGCGGCACGCAGGCCTCGCCGATCTTCGGGCTGCCGCCTTCGATCGTCGCGTACGTCTTCAGCGGCCCGGCGTGGCGTGCGGCGATCGCCGCGCCCTTCGCGCAGTCGATGGCCGAACCGCCGCCGACCGCGATCAGCCCGTCGCAACCGTGCTGCCCGAACAGCGCCACCGCCTCGCGCACCGCGCGCTCGGTGGGGTTCGGCGGCGTGCCGTCGTAGACCGCGCCGCGCATCGCCGCCGGCAGCGCGTCCAGCACCTGCTGCAGCACGCCGGCCGCGCGCACGCCGGCGTCGGTGACGATCAATGGCCTGCGGACGCCGATGCGCCCGCACTCGGCCGGCAGCAGCGCGCGCGCCCCGGCTTCGATCTGGATGTCGGTCAGGTACTTGATCAGCGCCATCGTCTGCGTCTCGCTCGCGGGTCGGGCTGCGAGTTTCGCAGACCGCGCCGGGGCTCAGACGAAGCGGAACGAAATCGCCCCCAGCGGCCCGTAGTCGGCTTGGAAGGTGTCGCCAACCGTCGCCGTCGTCGGCCGCGTGAACGAGCCGCCCAGGATCACGTCGCCGGCGTTCAGCTGCTCGCCGTAGGGTGCGATCTTGTTCGCGAGCCAGGCCACGCCGTTGCCCGGGTGGTTCAGGACCGCTGCGGCCAGGCCGGTCTCCTCGATCACGCCGTTCCTGAACAGCATCGCGCCGACCCAGCGCAGGTCCACCGCGTCGGGCTTGACCGGCCGGCCGCCGAGCACGATGCCGGCGTTGGCGGCGAAGTCGCTGATCGTGTCGAAGACCTTGCGCGGCGCCTTCGTGTCGCGGTCGAACTGCTCGATGCGCGCGTCGATGATCTCGATCGCCGGACTCACCCAGTCGGTGGCGGCGAGCACGTCGAACAGCGTGACGCCGGGGCCCTGCAAGGGCCTGCCGAGGACGAAGGCGAGTTCGACTTCGACGCGCGGCGCGATGAAGCGGCCGACGGGCAAGTCGCTGCCGTTGTCGAAGAACATGTCGTCCATCAGCGGGGCGAAGTCGGGCTCGGTGATCTGCGAGGCCTGCTGCATCGCGCGCGAGGTCAGCCCGATCTTGCGGCCGCGGATGCGGCGGCCGTCGGCGACCTCGAGCGCGACCCACGCGCGCTGGATCGCGTAGCCGTCGTCGATGGTCATGCCGGGGTGCCGCTGCGAGAAGTGGCGCAACGGCGTGCGCGACCGGCGCGCGTCGTACAGCTCGCGGGCCAGGGCGGCGATGGTCTGCGAGTCCAGGGTGGTGCTCATTCTTCGGTGTCCAGCTCCGGCAGGCGGTCCAGCACGGACTCCGGCAAGGGCAGATCCAGCTTCACCGTGGCCCAGACCACACCCGCGTCGATGCGGAAATAGCCGTGAGCCAGCACGTGGCGCATGGCATAGACGCGCCGCAGGTGGTCCCACGCGGCCGGGTGGGTCTCTTGCCACTGCGGCGCCAGGGCCATGATCGGGTTCGCCGCCTCGCCGATGTCCGACAGGCTCTTCGTCACGGCGCGCAGCGTCTTGCCGTCGACCAGGAACTGCTCTTCGCTGATGCTGCCGATGTCCGATTCGATGTTGCGGCGGGCCTCGCGAATATCGGCTACCCAATCCTGCAAGCGCCGCGCCTTGCGGTTCATAGCGGCACGGCTTCGCGGAGCACCTGGCTGCGGAACCGTTCGTGGAGCGACAGCGGTGTCAGCACGTCGGTGCGGATGCCGGTCAGGTCCTGCACTTCCACCTGAATGCTGGCCAGGCCCAACAGGGTGGTCTTGCCCTTCACCGGGTCGACGAGCAGGTCGAGGTCGCTGGCCTCCGTGTCTTCACCCCGTGCCGCCGAGCCGAAGATGCGCGGGTTCTCGGCACCGTTGCGCAGGACGATGCTGCGGATCGTGTCGCGATGCAGCTGCAGTGCGTCGGAGGGCTTCACCAGGGCGCTTCCAGTCAACTGTCGATGGGGAGGGATCCTACAGGGGGCCTGCGGGCTTCAGGGCCTTGCGAACAGCGGATGCAGGTTGCCGAACTTGGCGTCGAAGACCTCCGCGCCGACGTCGACCTGCAGCGTCAGGCCGACGCGCCGGCGCGCGAGCACCGGCGCGAAGTGCGCCCTCGCCGCGTCGGCCAGCGCCCGGCCGGCGGCCTGCTGCACCGCGTCGCTGCGGCCGCGGCCCATGCGCAGGTTGAACCAGCAGAATCCGAAGTCGCCCGAGCCGTCGGCCACCGCATGGTGCGCCGCCGGATAGGCCAGCACGCGCGTGCCGCCGGTGGGGAAGACCTGCGCGCCCTGCTCGTCCTTCACCGTCAGCATCGCATCCGCCAGCGTGCGGCACAGCGCGCCGATGTCGGTTTCGCCTTCGAGGTCCGGCGTGTACAGGATCACCAGGTGCGGCATCGGGCGCGCTCCTACAGCCGCGTCGCGACCGAGGTGTAGCCCTCGGCCGACGAGGCCACGGCCGCGGGGATCGCGCGGCCGTCCTGCGGCGTGACCGGGAACACCGCGTTGATCTGCCCGGTGCCGCTGGCGCCGAAGTAGGGCGTGACGATTTCGGCCGGCGCGTCGTAGGCGCTCCAGCCGAGCGCCCCGAGCAGCATCGCGGTGTCGTGCATGAAGCCTTCGCCGTGGCCCTTGGCCGCGTACTCGGGCAGCATCGCGCAGAAATCCTGCCACTGTGCCTTCTCCCACATCCCGACCACCTCGTGGTCGAGATGTTCGAGGAACGGGCTCCAGATCCGGAACGCGTATTCCGGCGCGAGCCCGTTCTGCGCGAAGCGGTGCGAGAGCGACCCGCTCGCGAAGAAGGCGACCGTGCCGTCGTAGTGCTGCTCGACCGCGCGGCGGAACGCCCAGCCCAGCCGCGCGCTGTCGGCCAGGTAGTGCACGGTGCACAGGGCGGAGACGCTCACGACCCTGAAGTGCCGGTCGGCGTTCATGTAGCGCATCGGCACCAGCGTGCCGTACTCGGGGTCGAGCGTGGTCGCGTCGTGGGCCAGCGTCTCGACACCCATCTCGTTGGCCGTGCGCGCCAGCAGCTGGCCGAGCGCCGGGTTGCCCGGAAACTCGAAGGGCATGTTGCTGATGAAGTGCGGCAGCTCGTTGCTGGTGTACAGCCCCTTGAAGTGCGGCGCGCAGTTCAGGTGGTAGTTGGCGTTGACCAGCCAGTGCGTGTCGAAGACGACGATCGTGTCGACGCCGAGCGCGCGGCAGCGCCGGCCGATCTCGACGTGGCCGTCGATCGCGTCCTGCCGCGTGCCGTGGCGCGGCCCCGGCAGCTCGCTCAGGTACATCGACGGCACGTGCGTGATCTTCGCCGCGAGTGCGACCTGGCCCATCATGCGTCTCCCAGCTTCACCGCGTGCTGCGCGGCGGTGTTCACCTGCAGCGCGAACACGTCCGGCCGCGCGTAGTGGCCGACCACGTCGAAGTCCATCTGCGCCATCGGGATCAGCGCCAGGTCCAGCTCGGCGGTGAGCAGCGCGTCCGCGTCGAACACCGGCCCGGCGAGCACCCGGCCCAGCGGGTCGACGATCAGGCTGCCGCCGCGCATCAGCACCGTGTCCGGGGCCTCGGGCAGGCGGTTGTTCATCCGTTCGGCGGGGAACTGCGCGCGCCGCAGGTGCTGGCAGGCCGACAGCACGAAGCAGCGGCCTTCGAGCGCGATGTGCCGCATCGTCGCCTGCCAGCTGTCGCGGTCGTCGGCGGTCGGCGCGCAGTAGATCGCCACGCGCTGCCGGTACATCGCCATGCGCAGCATCGGCATGTAGTTCTCCCAGCAGATCACCGCGCCCAGCTTGCCCCAGGGTGTGTCGACCGCGGCCAGCGTCGAGCCGTCGCCGAAACCCCACACCAGGCGTTCGAGCGCGGTCGGCATCAGCTTGCGATGTTTGCCGAGCACGCGACCGTCGGCGCCCAGGTAGACCGCGGTGCAGTACAGCGTGCCGCCGTCGCGTTCGATCACGCCGACGACGACGTGCAGCCGGTGCCGGGCGGCGGCCTCGGCGAGCTGCGCGATCTCCGGCCCGTCGATCGCCACCGCGGCGTCGAAGTAGGCCTTGAATTCGGCGCGGCCCTGCGGCGTGCGGCCGCCGAGATAGATGTGGAAGTCCGCGCCCTTCGGGTAGCCGCCGATGAAGGCCTCGGGAAAGACGAGCAGCTGCGCGCCCTGCGCGGCCGCGTCGGCCATCAGGCCGAGCGCGCGCGCGACGGTGGCGGGCGTGTCGAGCAGCACCGACGCGGTCTGCGCGACGGCAGCGACCAGCTTGTGGTTGTCCACGGTCAACCTCCCCAGTGCGGAATGGAGTGCGAGCCCAGCGAGACCGCCACGTTCTTCGGCTCGAGGAACACCTCGTAGCTCCAGGTGCCGCCCTCGCGCCCGGTGCCGCTGGCCTTGGTGCCGCCGAAGGGCTGGCGCAGGTCGCGCACGTTCTGGCTGTTGACGAAGCACATGCCGGCCTCGATCGCCGCGGCCACGCGGTGCGCGCGGCCGATGTCCTGGCTCCAGACGTAGCTCGACAGGCCGTATTGGACGTCGTTGGCCTGCCGGATCGCGTCGGCCTCGTCGGCGAAGGGAATCAGGCAGGCCACCGGGCCGAAGATCTCCTCCTGCGCGATGCGCATCGAGTTCTCGACGTCGGCGAAGACCGTCGGCCGCACGAAGTTGCCTTCGGCGAAGGCGGCCGGCAGCTCGGGCGCATCGAGCCCGCCGGTCACGAGCGTCGCGCCTTCCTGCGGCCCCAGCTCGATGTAGCTGCGCACCTTGGCCAGGTGCTGACGACTGATCATCGGGCCGATGATCGTCTTCTCGTCCATCGGATCGCCGACGCGGATGCGCGCGGCGCGTTCGGCAAAGCGCTCGACGAAGCGCGGGTAGATCGACTTCTGCACCAGGATGCGGCTGCCGGCGGTGCAGCGCTCGCCGTTGTTGCTGAAGATCATGAACAGCGCGGCATCGAGCGCGCGCTCGAAGTCGGCGTCGTCGAAGACCACGAAGGGGCTCTTGCCCCCGAGTTCCATGCTGAACTTCTTCAGCCCGGCCGCACGGATGATGCGGTTGCCGGTGACGGTGGAGCCGGTGAAGGAGATGGCGCGCACGTCGGGGTGGGCGCACAGCGGCTCCCCGGCCTCCTTGCCCGTGCCGTGCACGATGTTCAGCACGCCCTTCGGCAGGCCGGCCTCGGTGGCCAGCTCGCCGAAGCGCGAGATGCTCAGCGGCGACAGCTCGCTCATCTTCAGCACCGCGGTGTTGCCGAAGGCCAGGCAGGGCGCGATCTTCCAGGTGCCGGTCATGAAGGGCACGTTCCACGGGCTGATCAGCGCGCACACGCCCACCGGGTGGAACAGCGTGTAGTTCAGGTGCGTAGTCGTCGGGTAGGTGTGGCCGTCGACACGCGTACACATCTCGGCGAAGTAGTGGAAGTTGTCGGCCGCGCGCGGCACCAGCTGCTTGCCGGTCTGGTGGATGGTCTGGCCGGTGTCGTTCGTCTCGATCGCCGACAGGTCGGCGACATGCCGGGTGATCAGCTCGCCGAGCTTGTGCATCAGTTTCGCGCGCTCGGCGGCGGGCGTCGCCGCCCACTTCGGGAACGCCGCCTTCGCCGCCGCCACCGCGGCGTGCACCTCGGCCTCGCCGCCGGCGGCCACCTCGGCCAGCACCTGCTGGTCGGCGGGGTTGACGGTCTCGAAGCACTCGCGACCGTGCACGAAGCGGCCGTCGATCAGGTGGGGGATGCGCATCTCGTTTCCTCAGGGATCGCGTGCGTCGGCGACCACCGTGTTGAGCAGCCGCCCCAGGCCCTCGATCTCGCACACCACCTCGTCGCCGGGCCGCACGTTGCTCACGCCTTCGGGCGTGCCGGTGAGGATGATGTCGCCGGGAGCCAGCGTCATGAAGCCGCTCAGGTATTCGATCAGCGCCGGCACGTCGTCGATCAGGTCGCGGGTGTTTCCCTGTTGCCTGCGTTCGCCGTTGACGAAGGTGCGCAGCTCCAGCGCATGCGGGTCGGGCACGTCGGCCGCGTCGACCAGCCAGGGGCCGAGCGCGGTGGCGCCGTCGCGGTTCTTCACCCGCAGGTTCGGCCGGTACCAGTTCTCCAGGTAGTCGCGCACCGCGTAGTCGTTGGCGATCGTGTAGCCGGCGACGTACTGCAATGCGTCCGCGCGTTTCACTCGCTTCGCGTGCCGGCCGATCACCACCGCCAGCTCGCATTCGTAGTGCATGAACGCGGAATCGGCCGGCCGGTGCGTGCGGCCGCGGTGGCCGACCAGCGCGTTCGGGCCCTTCAGGAAGGCCAGCGGCTCGTCCTTGGCGCTGAGCGTCAGTTCCTTGGCCAGCTCCTTCTTGTGGTCGGCGTAGTTGATGCCGAGCGCGACGATCGTGCCGGGTACCACCGGCGGCAGCCAGACCACTTCTTCTTCGCCCAGGCGGGTGCCGTCGGCGAGCCGCAGCCCGCCGCCATCGGCCACCGCCGAGTGGACCGCGCCGGCCCAGGCGACGCGGGCGCGCCTCATGCCGCGCCTTCCGCCACCAAACGGTGCTCGAGCGTGCCGATGGGCTCGATCGTGATGCGCACCGTCTGCCCGGCCCGCGCCAATGGCACGGCCGGCCCGGCACCGAGCATCAGCAGGTCGCCGGGCGCCAGCGTCATGAAGGCGCTGACGTCGGCGATCAACCTCGCGACGCCGCGTTGCATGCCGGCCGTCGAGTAGCGCTGCGCCTCGCGGCCGTCGATCTGCACCACCACCTCCAGCGCATCGGGCTGCGGCACGTGGCGCGCGGCCAGCACCCACGGCCCCAGCGGCAGGAAGCCGTCGCGTGCCTTGAAGCGCAGCGACGGCCGGTAGAAGGACGGATGCGGCACGCTCAGGTCGCTGCAGATCGTGTAGCCGGCGACGAAGGCCAGCGCCTCGGCCTCGCGCACGCGGCAGGCCTCGCGGCCGATGACGATGCCGAGCTGCGCGCCGACTTCCAGCGCCTCGGCATCGGCCGGGACCTCGACCGCTGCGCCGTGGCCGGCCAGGCAGGGGCGCGGCTTGATGTACAGCACCGGCGCCTTCGGCGGCGCCTTGTACGGCGGCTGGTGGACCGCGTCGCCGAGCGCGGCCAGCGCGTCGCGGTGGTTCAGCAGCGTGCCGTAGGCGGTGCCCACCGCCGGCGGGGCGAAGCGCTGCGCCGCCGGCCACGATGCCGGCGGCCGGTCTTCGGCCTGCGCCCGGTCGGCGGGCCGGGCGAGCGCGTCGTCGATCGTCACCGGCAGGCGACCGGCGCAATTCACTAACATGTGTGTAATGTAGTCGCCGGCCGGCGGCCGTGTCAATGCGATCGCGGCAAGCTCGGCTAAGATCGTTCGCATCGAAGCAATTCCGCTGCCGATGCCCGAAGCCGCCGTGCCGCTGCGCCGCAACCTGCCGCTGCTGCTGCTGCGCTCGCGCGAGGCGGTGATGGCGCGCTTCCGCGCGATCCTCAACCGCCACGGCGTGACCGAGCAGCAGTGGCGCGTGATCCGTGCGCTGCTCGACGAGTCGCCGCTCGAGCCGCGCGAGATCTGCGAGCGCTGCCAGTTGCACAGCGCGAGCGCGGCCGGCGTGCTCGCCCGCATGGAGGAGCTCGGCCTGGTGCGCCGCGAGCGCATGGCCAGCGACCAGCGCCGCGTGCACGTGTCGGTCACGCCGAAGAGCCGCGCGGTCGCGCGCCGCATCGCGCCGCTGGCCGACGCGCAGTACGCGCAGATCGAGCGTGCGCTCGGCCGCGAGCGGCTGGCGCAGGTCTACGCGACGCTGGACGACCTGATCGAGCGCCTGGGCCAGCTGCCGGAAGCCGATGCGTGAACCCGGCGGCGGCTACTTCTTGAACAGCTGGCGCAGCAGGTCCGGCACCGCGGCTGCCGGCGACGGCGGCGAAGGCGCGGTCGACGGTGCCGCCGGCGGGGTCGCGGCGGCC
>JAFLDG010000086.1 GCA_017302495.1 Burkholderiales bacterium | reverse complement strand
GTCGCGGCCGCGTCGGGCGTCGGGCGTCGGGCGTCGGGCGTTGTCGTCGTCGTCGTCGTCGTCGTCGGCGTCGGCGTCGGCGTCGGGGTCATCGTCGAGTCGCCGTCGGAGGCGGCCGCGTGACCGCTGGCGCAGGCTGGTACAACCGCGCCTGCCGCGCCCTGCCCGCCGCATGAACCCCCGCCACGTCACGCTGCGCCAGTTCCGCTACTTCGTCGCGGTGGCCGAGAGCGGCTCGGTCGCGGCGGCGTCGCGCATGCTCAGCATCGCGCAGAGCGCGCTGACCAAGAGCATGCAGGAGCTCGAGGACGAGCTCGGCACGCGGCTGTTCGAGCGCAGCTCGCGCGGCATGCAGCTCACCGCGCAGGGGCACCGCTTCCTGGCGAGCGCGCGGCGCGTGCTCGCCGCGGTGGCCGATGCGACCCGGCTGCATGCCGACGCCGATTCGCGCGAGCTGGCCGGCGTGCTCGCGATCGGCGTCACCAGCCTGGTCGCCGGCTACTACCTGAGCGAGCTGTTCAGCCGCTTCCGCCGCAACTGCCCGGCGGTCGAGGTCTTCGTCACCGAGGACGAGCCGCGCTATCTGGAACACCTTCTGATCAACGGCGAACTCGATGTCGCGATCATGGTCAGCAACGCGCTCAGCGAGCCGCAGGCGCTGGTGGCCGAGACGCTGACGCGCAGCCCGAGCCGGGTCTGGCTGGCCGCGCACCATCCGCTGGGCGCGAAGGACGAGCTGACGCTCGCCGAATGCGCGGCCGCCGACCAGATCGTGCTCGAGGCCGACCGCATCGACGACCTGCTGCGCGGCGTCTGGGCGCGCCACCAGCTCAAACCGCGCAGCATCCTGCGCACGACGTCGCTCGAAGCCGTGCGCTCGCTGGTCGGCAGCGGCGCCGGCATCGCGCTGCTGCCGGACTTCCTGTACCGGCCGTGGACGCTGGACGCCGAGCACGTGGAAGTGCGGCCGGTGCGCGACGCGCTGCCGACCGTCGACGTCGGCCTGGTCTGGCGCCGCGGTTCGGGGTTGAAGCCGGCGGCGGCGGAGTTCATCGAACTCGCGCGCGAGTCTTCGCGGTCGCGACGGCCCTGAAGGGCTGCAGGCCTCGAAGCGACGCGCGTCTCCGCTATAGTTGCGAATCATTCGTATTGCGTTTCCTGTTAACTTGAAAGGTTGAGACCCCGATGCACTCCAGCCTCCGCTCGGGCCGCAGTGCCCTGCTTCTCGCGCTCGCCCTGCTGCCTCACGCCCACGCGCAGCCGTCGGCTGCCCCCGGCAATCCCGCGCCCGCACCCAGGCGCTGCAACATCCCAGCCGGCGCGCTGGCCGAGGTGCTGCAACGCTATTCCGCCGCCTCGGGCATCCGGGTGGCGGCAGACCCAAGTCTGACCGAGGCTCGCCGCAGCGACGGGCTCGTCGGCCACTATGCCGTCAACGAGGGTTTGGCAGTACTGCTCGCCGGAACAGGGGTCCAAGCGGTGCCGCGCGAACAGGGGTCGGGGCAGTTCGAGTTACGCCCCGCCGCGGCGCCGACTACCCTCGTCGCCGCTGCCGAGACGCAGGGGCCAGGTCCGGCCGGGGCGGCAGACAGTCAAGCCGTGCTGATCAGCGCCCAGGCCTTCAGCGACTCGACCGTGACCGTCAACAGCCAGCAGATCGCCGAACAGGCGCCGCGCGATACGCGCGAGACGCTGCAAAACGAGACCGGCGTGGCGGTGGGCGGCGGCGGCAACGCCATCGCGCAGAAGGTCTACGTGCGCGAGATCGAAGACACGATGCTCAACATCACCCTCGACGGCGTGCCGCAGGGCGGCAACGTCTTCCACCATCAGGGCCGCGTGCTGATCGACCCGGTGATGATGAAGCGCATCGAAGTCGACAAGGGCGGGACGCTGGCGAGCGTGGGCCCCGGCGGCTTGGCCGGGTCGGTGCGCATGACCACCAAGGACGCGCGTGACCTGCTGTTGCCCGGCCAGCGCTTCGGCGCACTGGCGCTGGGCGGTGCCGAGAGCAACGACGGCTGGGAGGCGGGCGGCGCGGCCTACGGCATGTCGGCCGACGGCGCGCTCGACTTCGTCGCCTACCTGAAGCGCCGCGACACTGGCGACTACACCGCCGGAAACGGTGAGGTGCAGAGCAACACCGCGGCCGAGCAGCTCAGCGGCCTGGCCAAGGGCAGCTGGCGCCTCGCGCCGCTGCACCAACTGTCGCTGAGCTGGCTGGGGCTGCAGGACGAAGGCGTGCGCTACCCACGTCCGCACATGGTCGGCTTCCCGGGCAGCAACACCCTCATGCCGCAGAAGCTGGACCAGAGCACCTGGAGCGCCGGCTGGCGCTACGACGGCGAAGGCCAGCTGCCGGCCGCCGAACTGGTGCTGTTCTCCGACGACGTGAAGAACGAGCGTACCAATGGCGGCAGTGCGCCGGTGTTCGGCAAGCCGCCCGGGTACACCTTCGGCGAGCGGCTGGAAACGCTGGGCGCCAACCTGCTGCTGCAGTCGATGATCGGCAGCACGCCGCTGCGCTACGGCCTGAATTACCAGGACCGCGAAGCCTCGGCCATCAACCCGACGCGCACCGGCGTCCAGGGCAACACCAGCCAGGAGACCGCCGACGTCATCGGCCTGTTCGCCGAGACCAGCATCCCCTTCGGCGGCATCTGGACGCTGGACGCAGGCGCGCGCTACGACTGGTACGGCTACGACGACAACCATGGCCAGTCCTATTCGAGCAACGGCCTGTCGCCGAACGCGAACCTGGCGGTCAAGCTGGCCCCGCCGCTGTCGCTGTGGGCCGGGGTCTCCAGCACGCTGCGCGGCGTGGGCCCGAAGGAGATCTTCATGCTCGACAACGGGCCGGGGCCGTACATCTACCGCAACGCACCGAACCTGGAGCCCGAGCGCGCCAACAACTACGAGCTGGGCCTGCTCTACGACGACGGCACCTGGTCGTTCAAGGGCTCGGTGTTCCAGATGGTCATCGACGACTACCTGGCGCTGGTGTTCAACGCCGGGCCGCCGGCCAGCGCCATCCGCGACAACGTCGGCAAGGTGCGCTCCAACGGTTTCGAGGTCGGCGGCGGGTGGCGCAACGGCCCGCTGCGCGTCGATCTGTCGGTGGCCGATGCCCGCCCCAAGCTCAACGGCCATGACCTGGGCGACGGCGACTTCAGTCTGGGCACGACCATCGGCGTCACCTGGCTGACCGCGGTTCGCTACGAGATCCCCGAGTGGAATCTGGTGATGGGCTGGAACGGCCGCTTCGTGCAGGACGTGGAGTACACGCCCGCCGGAGCCACCACTCCGCAGCGCAAGGCCGGCTATGGCGTCAACGACATCTACCTGAACTGGCTGCCGATGGGCCGGGACACGGTGCGCGTGGGCTTCGGCGTGCGCAACCTGTTCAATCACTTCTACTACGACCAGGCCAGCTACGGCTTCAGCAGCGACCGCGGCATGTTCCTCGGTTATCCCGACCCGGGGCGCAACGTGTGGGTGAACGTCGCGTGGCGCTTCTGAGCGCCCCCAGGGCCGGGCGGTGCCCAGCCCGCCCCCCGTGGGGGTCAAGCAAGGTGGCAAAGCCACGTTTGCTTGAGATGCCGCGTTGGCTGGCCACGCTGCTGCTGCTGGCCGCACTCGGCGCCCGAGCGGAGACTGTCACCGACCTGGCCGGCCGCAGCGTCAAGCTGCCGGCTCAGGTGCAGCGCATCGTGCTCGGCGAAGGCCGCGTCATCGCCGCGCTGGCGATCCTGGAGCGTGACCCGACGCGGCGCGTGGTCGGCATGATGGGCGAGTTCGAGCGCTACGACCCGGCCGGCTATGCGCAGTACAAGGCCGCGCTGCCGGCGATCGAGCGCATCGCGCGCGTCGGCCGCGGCACCGGCGAGAGCTTCAGCATCGAGGCCGCGCTGGCGCTGGCGCCCGACCTGGCGATCTTCGGCCTCGAAGGCCACGGCCCGACGCCCAAGGACCAGGAGCTGATCGCCCGGCTGGAGAAAGCCGGCGTGACCGTGCTCTTCGTCGACTTCCGCAAGGAGCCGCTGCGCAACACGCCGCGCAGCATTGCGCTGCTCGGCGCCGCGCTCGGCAGGCCGGCCGAGGCGGCAGCCTTCGGCGCCTTCTACCAGGCCGAACTGAAGCGCGTGGCCGACAGGCTGCCGCCGGCCGGCGGCAGCGCCCCGACGGTGTTCATCGAGAACCGCGTCGGCCTGGCGGCCGAATGCTGCGCGACGATGGCCAACGGCATGATGGGCCGCTATGTCGACTTCGCCGGCGGTCGCAACATCGCCAGCGCCCTGATCCCCGGCAGCTTCGGCACGCTGAGCCTGGAATACCTGCTGCGTTACCCGCCCGACGTCTACATCGGCACGGCCATCGGCAACGCCGGCGGCAACGAGCCGCCGGGGCGCATCGTGCTCGGCGCCGGCGCCACGCCGGATGCGGCGCGGGCCTCGCTGCAGCGCGCGTTGCGGCGCACCGGCATTGCCGATCTGCAAGCCGTGCGCGAGGGCCGTGCCTATGCCATCTGGCACCACTTCTACAACTCGCCCTTCAACGTGGCAGCGGTGCAGGCGATCGCGAAGTGGCTGCACCCGCAGCGCTTCGCCGATATCGACCCCGAGACCACGCTGCGCACGGCCTATGCCCGCTTCCAGCCGGTGCCGTTGCACGGCACCTACTGGATCGGGCTGAAGTAGGTGGCAGCCGTCACCCTGGCCGCCGACTACCGGCGCTTCACCCAGGCGCGCCTGCTGCTGCTGGGCGCGCTGGCCTTGGCGCTGGCGCTGTCCTTCGTCGCCGACGTGGCCACCGGGCCCTCGCCCTTCCCGGCCCGCGACATTCTGCGTGGCCTGTTCGACCCGACCAGCCTGGACCGGGCGCAGTCGGTGATCCTGTGGGACGTGCGCCTGCCCTATGCAGTGATGGCGCTGCTGGTGGGCGCGTCGCTGGGCCTGGCCGGCGCCGAGATGCAGACGGTGCTGAACAATCCGCTGGCCAGCCCCTTCACGCTGGGCGTGGCCGCGGCCGCGACCTTCGGCGCGTCGCTGGCCATCGTGCTCGGCTTCGGCGCCTTCGGCCTGGGGCAGCACGTCGGCGTGCCGCTGCTGGCCTTCGTCTTCGCCGCCGGCACCACGCTGCTGATCCAGTTGCTGGCGCGATGGCATGGCGCGACGGTCGACACGGTGGTGCTGTTCGGCATCGCGCTGCTCTTCGCCTTCGAGGCGCTGGGCTGGCTGCTGCAGTTCATCGCCGACAGCGACGCGCTGCAGCAGATCGTCTTCTGGACCATGGGCAGCCTGGCGCGCGCCACCTGGCCGAAGATCGCCGTCGTCGGCGTGGTGCTGGCGGCCTGCCTGGCGGCCTCGTCGCGCGGTGTCTGGGCGATGACGGCCCTGCGCGGCGGCGAGGAACAGGCGCGCAGCATCGGCTTGGCGGTGGAGCGGCTGCGGCTGATCGTGCTGCTGCGGGTCAGCCTGCTGGCGGCCACGTCGCTGGCCTTCGTCGGCACCATCGGCTTCGTCGGCTTGGTCGGCCCGCACATCGCGCGGCTGCTTCTGGGCGAGGACCATCGGCTGTTCCTGCCCGGCTCGGCGCTGGCCGGCGCGCTGATGCTGTCGCTGGCCTCGATCGCCAGCAAAACGATCGTGCCCGGCGTGGTGCTGCCGATCGGCATCGTCACCGCCCTGGTCGGCGTGCCGCTGTTCGTGGTGCTGATCCTCGGCCGCAGGCGGCGCACATGAACGAGGCAGGACTCGCGATCGAAGACTTCGCCGCCGGCTACGGGCCACGCGAGGTCATCGCGGATTTGGGCCTGCCGCCGCTGCCGCCGGGCACGCTGGCCGCGGTCGTGGGCGCCAACGCGGCGGGCAAATCGACGCTGCTGAAGGGCATTGCCGGGCTGTGCCGTGCCCGCGGCAGCGTGCGACTGGACGGCACGGAGCTGACGCGGCTGGATGCGGCCGAGCGGCTGCAGCGTGTCGGCTACTTGCCGCAGTTGCTGCCGCAGGGCAGTGCGCTGGTCGTCTACGAGGCACTGCTGGCGTCGCTGCTCGGCGGTGGCCGCGGCGCCGTCACCGCGCAGGCCGAGGCCGCCGTGGAACAGGTGCTGGACGCGCTGGCGTTGCGCACGCTGGCTTTGCGCCGCCTGGACGAACTGTCGGGCGGCCAGCGCCAGATGGTCGGGCTGGCGCAGGTGATGGTGCGCCAGCCGCGTCTGCTGCTGCTGGACGAGCCCACCAGCGCGCTCGACCTGCGCTGGCAGCTGCGCGTGCTGGACACCGTGCACGAACTGACGCGCAGCGCCGGCTGCATCGCGCTGGTGGCGATCCACGACCTGAATCTGGCGCTGCGCTTCTGCAGCCGCATCGTGGTGCTCGGCGGCGGCAGGCTGCTGGCCGCGGGCGAACCGCGGGCCACTCTCGACGCCGCGCTGCTGCAGCGCGCCTACGGCGTGGCGGCGCGGGTCGAGCGCTGCTCGCTGGGTTTCCCGGTCGTGCTCGTCGACCGGGCCATCGAATCGGAGGAACTCAAATGATCGAGAGCATAGGTAAGGTCAGCACGCCGCGCGCCACGGAGCTGCTGCCGCGGCTGTGCCGCCACTTCGCGAAAAAGGTGTCGTCCACCTGGAACGACCACCGCGGCGATGTCGAGTTCCCATGGGGTCGTTGCACGGTCGAGGCCAGCGACAGCGAGCTGTCCTTCCGTTGCCGCGCGTCGGACGAGGCGGCGTTGGCTCAGGTGCGCAACGTGCTGGACCTGCACGTGGGCCTGTTCAGCCGCAAGGACCCGCTGCGCATCGAGTGGTGTTGAATCAGCCTTTCGCTACATCTTCACCATCACGTGCCGGGCGACGGTGTAGTCCTCGAGCGCGACCATGCTCAGGTCCTTGCCGTAGCCGCTGCTCTTCAGCCCGCCGTGCGGCATCTCGCTGACGAGCATGAAGTGGGTGTTGATCCAGGTGCAGCCGTACTGCAGCTTCTTCGCCACGCGCATCGCGCGGCCCACGTCCTGCGTCCACACGCTCGAGGCCAGGCCGTAGTCGCTGTCGTTGGCCCAGGCGATCGCCTGCTCGGCGTCGCTGAAGCGGGTGACGCTGACCACCGGGCCGAAGACCTCGCGCTTGACGATCTCGTCCTCCTGGCGCGCACCGGCCACCACCGTCGGCTCGTAGAAGAAGCCGGCGCCGGTGGGCCCGCCGGAGGCCCTGCCGCCGGTGGTGATCTCCATGTGGCCGCTCATCATCGCGCGCTCGACGAAGCTGGCGACGCGGTTGCGCTGCCGGTCGCTGATCAGCGGGCCGATCTCGGACTCGGCGTCGTCCTGCAGGCCGGCCTTGATGGTCTTCACCGCGCTCGTCAGGTCGGCCACCAGCCGGTCGTAGACCTTCGCGCCGGCGTAGACGCGGCAGGCGGCGGTGCAGTCCTGGCCGGCGTTGTAGTAGCCGAAGGTGCGCAGGCCCTCGACCACGCTCGCGACATCGGCGTCGTCGAAGACGATCACCGGCGCCTTGCCGCCGAGTTCGAGGTGGGTGCGCTTCAGCGTGCCGCTGGCCGCCTGCAGGATCCTGCGGCCGGTGGCGACATCGCCGGTCAGGCTCACCATCGCCACCTTCGGGTGCTCGACCAGCGGCTGGCCCACCGTGTGGCCGCGGCCGGTGATCACGTTCAGCACGCCCTTCGGGAAGATCTCGGCCGCCGCCTGCGCCAGCAGCAGCGTGGACAGCGGCGTCTGCTCGCTCGGCTTGATGACCACCGTGTTGCCCGCGGCCAGCGCCGGCGCGATCTTCCACGCCGCCATCATCAGCGGATAGTTCCACGGCGCGATCGAGCCGACCACGCCGACCGGATCGCGCCGGATCATGCTGGTGTGGCCGGCGAGGTACTCGTTCGCGACCGTGCCCGACACGCAGCGGGCGGCGCCGGCGAAGTAGCGGAAGACGTCGGCCACCGCCGGGATCTCGTCGCCGAGCGCGCGCGCGTACGGCTTGCCGCAGTTCAGGCTCTCGAGCCGCGCGAAGGCCTCGGCCTGGGCCTCGACCGCGTCGGCCAGCTTCAGCAGCGCGCGCGAGCGCTCCATCGGCGTCGTCTCGCTCCAGCCGTCGAAGGCGCGGTGCGCGGCCGACACCGCCTTGTGCAGCTGATCGGGCGAGGCCTCGGGCAGCGCGACCAGCAGCTCGCCGGTGGCCGGGTTCAGCACCCTCTCGGCATCACCCTCGCCGGCGACGAAGGCGCCGTCGATCAGCAGCTCGGTGGGTCGTTGGAAGTCGGACATGGCACGGGCTCCTACAGCGGCGGGTTCAGCGGTGCGTGGGTTCGTCGGCGCGCGTCAGCCAGTACGCGGCCACGATCGGGATGAAGGTCAGCGCGATGATCGCCACCGCGACGACGTTGGTCACCGGGCGCTGGCGCGGCCGGATCAGCTCCTGCAGCATCCAGATCGGCAGCGTGGTCTGCTGCCCGGCGGTGAAGGTGGTGACGATGACCTCGTCGAAGCTCAAGGCGAAGGCGAGCAGGCAGCCGGCGAGCAGCGCCGAACCGAGCTGCGGCGCGATCACGTGGCGCAGCGTCTGGAAGCCGTCGGCGCCGAGGTCCATGCTGGCCTCGACCAGGTTCGGGTTCATCCGCCGCAGCCGCGCGACCGCGTTGTTGTAGACCACGACCACGCAGAAGGTGGCGTGGCCGATCACGATCGTCCAGAACGAGAACGGGATCTCCATCGTGCCGAGCGCCGAACGCAAGGCGATGCCGGTGATGACCCCCGGCAGCGCGATCGGCAGGATCAGCAGCAGGCTCACCGCGTCGCGGCCGAAGAAGCGCGAGCGCGCGAGCGCGCCGGCGGCGAGCGTGCCCAGCACCAGCGCGACCAGCGTCGACACCGCCGCCACCTGCAGGCTCAGCTCGATCGCGGCCCAGACGTCCTCGCGCTGCCAGGCCACGCCGAACCAGCGCGTCGTGAGGCCGGGCGGCGGGAAGACGTAACTCTTGTCCTCGGCGCTGAACGCGTACAGCACGATCAGCGCCAGCGGCACGTGCAGGAAGCCGACCACGCCCCAGGCGGCGAGCTTCAGCCCGAGCGGGGCGCGGTCAGAGCGCATCGAAGGCCCCGAGCCGGCGCGCCAGGCGCAGGTAGACGGCGATGACGACGATCGGCACCAGCGAGAACGCCGCCGCGAACGGCAGGTTGCCGGCCACGCCCTGCTGCTTGTAGACCACCTGGCCGATGTAGTTGGTGCTGTCGCCGATGACCTGCGGGATGATGTAGTCGCCCAGCGTCAGGCTGAAGGTGAAGATCGAGCCGGCGGCGATGCCCGGCATCGCCAGCGGCAGGATGACGCGCCTGAGCGTCGTGCGCGCGTCGGCGCCGAGGTCGCTCGACGCCTCGAGCGTGGACGCGGGGATGCGCTCGATCGCCGCCTGCACCGGCAGGATCATGAACGGCAGCCACATGTAGACGAAGACGACGAAGGTGCCGAGCGTCGAGAAGCTTAACGACGGCCCGCCGATCGCCGGCAGCGCGAGCAGCGCCTCCAGCGCCCAGGTGGTGTGCGTCTGCTGCGCGGCCCACGAGATCGCGCCCTCCTTCGCGAGCAGCAGCTTCCACGCGTACAGCCGCACCAGGTAGCTCGACCACAGCGGCAGCATCACCGCGATGTACAGCGCCGCCTTCGGGAAGCCGCCGGCGTGGCGCGCCATGAAGTAGGCGAGCGGGAAGGCGAGCGCGATGCAGCTCAGCGTGACCGCCACCGCCATCGTCACCGAGCGCACGACGACGTCGACGTTCGCCGGTTCCAGCAGGTCGCGGAAATTCTTCAGCGTGAACTCGCGCACCACCTGGCCGGTGAAGTCGTCGATGCCGAAGAAGGCGTTGGCCAGCAGCGCGAGCAGCGCGCCGAGGTAGACCACGCCGAACCACAGCAGCGGCGGGCCGAGCAGCGCCAGCAGCAGCCAGCCGCGGCGCGCGACCAGCAGGTCGGAGAGCCGGCGCAGCGGCCCGCCGGCCGGCGCGGCCAGGACCGCGGCGCCGGTCACGGCCGCGCGCCTCCGTCGAGCGCATGCACCGCGGACGCGTCCCAGTGCAGGTGCACGCGCGCGCCGACCTCGGGCAGCGCCTCGCCGCCGGCGTGCGGCAGGTCGGCCTGCAGCAGCGCGTCGTCGCATTGCGTCTTGATCCGCGTGAAGGCGCCGAAGTACTGCACCTCGCGCACGTCGCCGCTGGCGCGGGCGCCGAATTCCGGGCCGAGGCGGATCCGCTCCGGCCGCAGCATCGCGCTGCCCGTCCCGGTGAAGCGCACCGCGTCGACGCCTTCGAGCACGTTCGCCGCGCCGACGAAGTGCGCGACGAAGCGCGTGGCCGGTGCGTCGTACACCTGCTGCGGCGTGCCGACCTGCTCCAGCCGGCCCCGATTGAAGACGCCGATGCGGTCGCTCATCGACAGCGCCTCGTGCTGGTCGTGGGTGATGAACAGGAAGGTGATGCCGAGCCGGCGCTGCAGCGCCTTCAGCTCGGACTGCATCTGCTCGCGCAGCTTCAGGTCGAGCGCGCCGAGCGGCTCGTCGAGCAGCAGCACCTGCGGCTGGTTGATCAGCGCGCGCGCCAGCGCGACGCGCTGGCGCTGGCCGCCGGACAAGGCGCTCGGCCGCCGGTCGCCGACGCCGCCGAGTTCGACCAGCGCGAGCAGCTCGTCGGCGCGCCGATCGCGCTCGGCCTTCGGCACCTTGCGCACCATCAGGCCGTAGCCGACGTTGTCGCGGATGCTCATGTGCGGGAACAGCGCGTAGTCCTGGAACACGGTGTTCACCGGCCGCCGGTACGGCGGCAGCCGCGTCACGTCCTGCCCGCCGATCAGGATGCGCCCGGCGGTCGGCAGCGTGAAGCCGCCGATCATGCGCAGGCAGGTCGTCTTGCCCGAGCCCGAAGGCCCGAGCAAGGTGAAGAACTCGCCCGCCTCGATCGTCAGGTCGACGCCGTCGACGGCGCGGACCTCTTGGCCGGGACTACCGAAGACGCAGGAGACGCGGTCGAGCGTGACCGCTGCCGTCATCTACCGGCCGCCCAGCACCGCGATGTAGTCGGACACCCACTTGTGATAGGGCACGCACTGGTTGTTGCCGCTCGCGCACTGCGTGGTCGGCGTCTTCCAGAACGAGATCTTGTCGAAGCTCTCGTAACCCTGGCGCTTGCAGCCGTCGTCGGTGAGCAGCTTGTTGCCCTTGCACGCGGCCGGCACCGACGGCACCGAGCCGAACCAGGCCGCGAGGTCGCCCTGCAGCTTCGGGTTCAGCGAATGCTCGAGCCACAGGTAGGCGCAGTTCGGGTGCTTGGCGTCGGCGTGCATCATCGTCGAGTCGGCCCAGCCGGTGGCGCCTTCGACCGGCACGACGGTGGCGATCGGCCGGTTCTTGGCTCTAAGGATGTTGGCCTGGAACTGCCAGCTCGACGACGCGACCACGCCCTCGTTGGTGAAGTCGTCGATCTGCACGAACGCGTCGTGCCAGTACTTGCCGACGATCTTGCGCTGCGCGCGCAGCAGCTCGAGCGCCGCCTTGTACTGGGCCTCGGTCAGCTCGTACGGGTCCTTGATGCCCAGCGCCGGATTCTTCGCCTTCAGGTACAGCGCGGCGTCGGCGATGTAGATCGGGCCGTCGAAGGCCTGCACGCGGCCCTTGTTGCTCTTGCCGTCGGGCAGGTTCTGCTCCTCGAACACCACGTTCCAGGAGGTCGGCGCCTTGTCCTTGAAGACGTTGGTGTTGTACATCAGCACGTTCCAGCCCCACTGGTACGGCACGCCGTAGTGGGTGCCGTTCTCGTAGTGCCAGGGCGCCTTCTGCAGCCGCGGGTCGACGTTCTTGTAGCTCGGGATCAGGTTGACGTTGATCGGCTGCACCTTCTTGCCGCGGATCAGCCGCGTGCTGGCGTCGCCCGAGGCGGTGACCAGGTCGAAGCCGCCCTCGTTCATCAGCGCCACCATCTCGTCGCTGGTGCCCGCCGTCTTGACGTTGACCTTGCAGCCGGTCTTCTTCTCGAAGTCGGTCACCCAGTCGAAGTTCTTGTCGGTCGCGCCGCGCTCGATGTAGCCGGGCCAGGCGACGATGTCGACCTGCCCTTCACCCTTGCCGAGGGACTGGACCATCTTCTGCGCGACGGCAGGCGTAGCGGCGGCGATCGCGACGGCGGCGATCGCGGTCAGCGGCAGGGGGCGGTGGCTCATCGGTGGCTCCTTCGTCTTCGGAACAGGCGCGCCCGGGTCGGGCCCGGGCTCGGCGAGGCGCGAACGATACGCACCCGCCTTGGCACTGGGAAATTCAATTGGTCGCGGGCGGGATATCTGGAAACGAGATAACGAGGGATAACCCGAATCGACAGCCAAGAGCGCCGATTTCCGGGCTCGGCCGGGTCGGAGCCTTACCCGAACTGCAAGCTGTCGGCGGCCATCGACGAGACGGCGGACAGCGTGCCCGCGCGCAGTTCATCGTGTGCCGGAGTGGTCAGATGGGGCTGAGGCGACCCCTCGCGGGTCAGTCGAATGTGGCTGCCCGTCGGCGAAGGCACGCGACAACCGACTCGCGCCAGCGCTAGTGCCAGCCTGTCGCCGGACAGGTCGCGCGGCAGCTTCACGCCGCGAGCACGAGGTCCTCGACGAAATGCAGGCGAATGAGTTTGGGGCGTTCGGCCTCTTCGAAATGGCAGTTGAGCGCATCGCGAACGCGCGCCTGCAACCCTTCGATGGAATCGCCCTCCGTCACGATGCCGATGCCGTGCCGTGCCGCGGTGGCCACGTAACCCCCTTCATCAGCCTCTTCGACATCGAACAGAACTTCGGTTTCCATGGGCCGCTCCGACCGGCAGCGCGCATCGGCGGTCGTGCCGCTGTGGACTGGCCTGCGCGCGTTTCAGCGCCAGCAGCCGCTCTCCTCTTCCGCCATCTGCCGCGCGCCATCGCCGCAGCCGCAGGCCCAGCCGGCGAGCGGTCACGCGCCGGTAGGCGGCCCTCACCGCGGCGCATCGTCCCGAGATTCGTGCCGCAGCTTGTATCTCGACCGCCGCCGCCAGTGACGGTAGGTCCCGTCGGGATAGAACCAATCCGGCTCGTGCGGCCCGCGCACCAGCTCACGGGCATCGGGCCAGAAGCGGATCGGCAGCCAGGCGTGGTCGGCCAGATCGAAGGCATCGTCGATCCACGCGTCGACACGATGAAACGGCGCCCGCGTCTCGAGCGTGATGCGGCACCAGGTGTCGTCGGGATGGCAGCCGGCCGGCTTGTCGGTCAGCACCAGCCGCGCTTCGCTCCACTCGACGCGGCGGCGCGCCGCGATCGCTGCCGCCGCGGCCGCCACGCGCTGCGCCGCCTGCACG
>JAFLDG010000085.1 GCA_017302495.1 Burkholderiales bacterium | reverse complement strand
ATGTCCATGGTGATCACTCCTCATCCCCAGCTGCACAAAAAAACAGCAGGGTAGGTTGAACACCTGGCTCAGTTTTGGATCGGCACAGCCCTCAAAAGTGGCTCAGTTTTCGGTCGGCGCCAACAGTGATCGTCATCGACCCGAAGAACAGCCGCCGCCTGAAGCGCGTCACCGAGCGCGCCTGCCTGGACTGGCGCGAGCCCGACACATTCCTGGAGTTCCACCCTGCCTTCCCCGAAACCGGCGTGCGCCTGGACTTCACCTTCAACTGGCAGAAGCCCACCGAGATCGCCTCGCGCATCCAGTCGATCATGCCGCCCGACACGGCCGGCGCCTTCTCGGCCTTCGGCTGGGATGCGGTCAACGTGGTGGTGCAGGGCCTGGTCGAGCTGGAAGAGCGCCCGAACCTGGTCAAGCTCACCAAGTACATCGAAGGCGGCATCGAGCCGGTGCTGGAAGGCACGCTGCGCCGCTACTACGAGCGCACGCTCGGCTCCGGCTGGCGCGAGCTGCCGGAGATGAAGAAGCTGCTGCACGACGCGCACCGCGGCAAGCTGAAGCGCCCGTCCGAGGCGGCCAGCGCCGACCTGCTGGCGTTCGTCGCGTACTACGAGCACCACGTCGCGCAGTCGCAGCGCCACAAGGTCATCGACGCGCAGGTGCGCACCTTCCGCCACAACCGCGAGCACTACCAGAAGATCACCGCCAACCTGCTGCCGGTGCTGTCGATGCTGACCTCGGGTGACCTGGGCCGCAGCCTGTCGCCCGAGCCCTTCGATGCCGACGACCACCGGCCGATCATGAACTTCGAGAAGATCGAGCGCGCCGGCCACGTGCTCTACATGTGCCTGGACTCGCTGCCCGACCCTTCGGTAGCCACCGCCATCGGCGCGCTGGCCCTGGCCGACCTGGCCGCGCGCGCCGGCATGCGCTACAACCTGGGCGGCTACCGGCGCATCTCGCTGTTCGTCGACGAGGTCTCCAACGTCATCAACCAGCCGCTGATCGAGATCCTGAACAAGGGCGCCGAGGGCGGCATCTTCACCACCTGCGCGATGCAGACGCTGGCTGACCTGGCCCGGCGCCTGGGCAGCGAAGCCGCGGCGCGCATGGCGCTGGGCAACCTGAACAACCTGATCGCGCTGCGCTCGAAGGACCGGCCGACGCAGGACTTCGTGGTCGAGACCTTCGGCAGGACCGCCATCCACTCGCTGCGCGTGGGCCTGAGCAGCGGCGCCGACGCGCACCTGGGCGACTTCTCGTCGAGCTACTCAACCCAGTTGACCGAGAGCTTCGAGGAGATGGTGCCGGCCGATGTGCTGGGCAAGCTGCCGAACCTGCAGTACTTCGCCTCGGTGTCGGGCGGGCGGATCATCAAGGGGCGGTTTCCGATCCTCGATCCCGATGCGACGGCGCCCGCGGCGACGCCCAGGCCGCGGCCGGTGCGGGAACTCAGCCCTGGTCAGGCGCCGTGATCCGCGTCGTGGCGGTCGTTTCGCTGCTGTGCCTGCTGGTGCTGGTGCTGTACCTGCCCTCGGCGCACCCGCCGGAGCGCTTTCTGGCTCAACTGCGCATCGAGCATCAGGCCACGGCCTCGTTCTGGGGTGAAGCGCCGGCGCTGCGCATCCTGTCGCGAGCGTTGGGCCTGCAGGACAAGGCACGCCAGGCCACGCCAGTGCCTTCGGCGGCCACGGCGCTGCCGTCCAGCGCGTTGGGAGGCGCCGTGGCCCACGAGATGGCGTCGGTCAACCAGCGGCTGTTCGACAATGCCTACTTCCGCTCCATCGACGCGCTGGTGCTGCTGGCGGCCTACCGGCTGTCGACCTTGCTGGAATGGCTGCCGTGGCTGGCGGCGTTTGCGCTGCCCGTGGTGGCTGATGGATGGATTGTGCGGCTGATCAAGTCCAAGGAATTCAAGCAGCACGACCCGGAGCTGTTCGCGCTCTACGCCTGCCTGGCGATCGTCGTGGCCTGCGCCACCTTGGTCGGGTTCGTCGTTCCCGTGACCCTGCATCCGCTGGTGATGCCCGGTGTGCCGATCGCCATCAGCGTGCTGCTGAGTCGCGCGCTGGCGAGTTTTCATCGGCGGGCATAGCGTCGATCCGTACAGGCCAGGCTCCGCCCCCTACAGCTTCTCGATCTCGGGCAGCTTGCGCAGCGTCTCGGTCACAGGCAGATGCATCGGCAGCTCGGTATTGGTGTGGTGCCAGGCGAAGGGCACCGTCACCTCAGTTCCAAGGTCCCAGCGAGAGTTGAGCGCCCCGAAGCCATCGATCTGGCCCATGACATCGACGATGTGTTCGAAGTCAGGCGGCATCGCGATCTTCGCGCTGACGGTCACGATCAGCAGTTGCTTGGCGATCTGCCTCAGCCGCGCGGCATCCAACGCCTTCATCTGGAACAGCGCTTCGGAGATGACCAGGTTTCCCTTGGAGTGACCGATCAACAGCTTCATCTTCAGCGCCTTGTGCGACAGCAAGGCTTGGACCGTGCGGGTGTCCTTGCTCCGCTGCATTGGCGAGCCTGTCTCTGCCCCCGCGCTGCTGGTGCCCGGGTCAGCAACCGCACCCGATTCGCGCAGACGGTCGAGCCATTCGAAGCCGTGGCGCAGCGAGTTGGCGGCCCCGAACAGGAAGAAGCCCCCCACAGCTTCCGTCGCCAGGTCAGCCAGCCCGTAGCCGGAAACCACGGCGGCCACCGGTTCACCGATGGCATCCGCGACGTTGCGCGCGAAGGCCGCCGCACCCAAGGCCGAGCTGCCGACGCCCGCAACAGCCACGGTATGCACCTTGTTGGCGAATGCCGCGGCGAATTCGTCGATCGATGCACAGACCTCGAGCAAGCCAGCACCGGTGGGAGGCACGTAGAGGATGGCCCCTTCGGCAGCCAGCCAAGGGCTCAGGGCGATGGCTTCGCCGTGCGAGACAACGCCCACGTCGTAGAACAGCCAGTCGAGCACGGCATTGCGTTGCCGCACCCCCTCGAGATAGGCCTCCCTGCCGGCGGAAACAGGTCGCGCCCTGGCAAGCGGAGCGCCTTGCAGGCGCGCGATCTGTGTGGATTGCAGAACCTGCAACGAACTTTGCATGACACTCCCCCAGCGTCTGGTTGACGGCAGGCAGCAAAGCAAGCGCCGGGCCGTCCTGCATGTCCGGGCAGAGAACGTCAGCAGGATTGATGACGCATGCTTCGCGGATCACCGGCCCGTGCCGCAGCGTCGCAGACCGATCAGGGGGCGCCCAGGCCCGCCAGCCCGATATCCTCCCGCCCATGAACCAACCCGCCCTCTCCGCCTTCATCTGGTCAGTCGCCGACCTGCTGCGCGGCGACTACAAGCAGTCCGAGTACGGCAAGGTGATCCTGCCTTTCACCGTGCTGCGCCGGCTCGACTGCGTGCTCGAAGCCACCAAGCCGGCGGTGCTGGCCGAGTTGGCCAAGCGCCAGAAGCTCGGCGTCAACCCCGAGCCCTTCCTGCTGCGCGCCACCGGCGACCTGAAGTTCTTCAACACCTCGCCGCTGGACATGAAGAAGCTGGTCGGCGACGCCGACCACATCAAGGAGAACCTCTACGCCTACATCCAGGCCTTCTCGGCCGACGTGCGCGACATCTTCGAGTGCTTCGACTTCTACGTGCAGATCGAGCGCCTGGCCAAGGCCGGGCTGCTGTACCAGGTGACGCAGCGCTTCGCGCAGGTGGACCTGCACCCCAAGGCGGTGGGCAACACCCAGATGGGCGCCGTCTTCGAGGAGCTGATCCGCAAGTTCGCCGAGATCAGCAACGAAACCGCCGGCGAGCACTTCACGCCGCGCGAGGTCATCCGCCTGATGGTGGACCTGCTGTTCATCGAAGACAGCGACGTGCTCAGCCAACCCGGCGTGGTGCGCACCCTGTACGACCCCACCGGCGGCACCGGCGGCATGCTGTCGGTGGCGGCCGAGTACCTGGCGCAGCTGAACCCCAAGGCGCGGCTGACGCTGTTCGGCCAGGAACTCAACCCCGAGTCCTACGCCATCTGCAAGGCCGACATGCTGATCCGCGGCCAGGACATCAGCCACATCGTGCTCGGCAACACCCTGTCCGACGACGGCCTGCTGGGCAAGCTGTTCGACTACATGCTGTCGAACCCGCCCTTCGGCGTGGAGTGGAAGAAGATCGAGAAGGCCATCCGCGACGAATACCAGAAGCTCGGCTACAGCGGCCGCTTCGGCCCGGGCCTGCCGCGCGTGTCGGACGGCTCGCTGCTGTTCCTGCTGCACCTGCTGAGCAAGATGCGCCCGGCCAAGGACGGCGGCAGCCGCTTCGCCATCGTGCTCAACGGCTCACCGCTGTTCACCGGCGGCGCCGGCAGCGGCGAAAGCGAGATCCGCCGCTACGTGCTGGAGAACGACCTGGTCGAGGCCATCATCGGCCTGCCCACCGACATGTTCTACAACACCGGCATCGCCACCTACGTGTGGGTGCTGAGCAACCGCAAGCCGGCGGCGCGCAAGGGCAAGCTGCAGCTCATCGACGCCAGCGGCTTCTGGCAGAAGATGCGCAAGAGCCTGGGCGCCAAGCGCAAGGAGATGAACGAGGCGCACATCGCCGATGTCACGCGCCTGTTCGGCGGCTTTGTCGAGGCGGACTGGGTGACGTTGCTCGACTCGCAAGGTAAGGCGGTCGGTACGCAGGTCGTGCCCGTGGGCACGCCTTTGCCCGCCGCGCCGGCCGGCGGCAAGCTGAAGAAGGCGCCGCTATCGCGCATCTTCCGCAACCAGGACTTCGGCTACCGCAGCATCACCGTCGAGCGCCCGCTGCGCCACGGCGACGGCCGCGTGCTGCTCGGCGACAAGGGCAAGCAGAAAGGCAAGCCGCAGCCCGACGCCGCGCTGCGCGACACCGAGAACGTGCCGCTGTCCGAAGACGTGCAGAGCTACTTCGAGCGCGAGGTCAAACCCCATGCGCCCGACGCCTGGATCGACCCCGACAAGACCAAGGTCGGCTACGAGATTCCGTTCAACCGGCACTTCTACGTCTTCGAGCCGCCGCGTCCGCTGGCGGTGATCGATGCCGAGCTGCAGCAGGTGACCGGGCGCATCCTGACGCTGATCGAAGGGCTGTCGGCATGAAGAAGCTGCCCGTCGGCCGGCCCAAGGCCGGCAAAGAGGACACGGCCGAGGACGGCTTTGCCGAGATCGTCGCCCTCATCCAGGCGGCGCGGCAGCGGGCCTTTCAGGCCGTCAACACCGAGCTGATCGATCTGTACTGGCGCATCGGCGAGCACATCAGCCGCAAGATCGCCGCGGCCGAATGGGGCGACGGCGTGGTCGACCGCCTGGCGGCGCACATCGCACGCACCCAGCCGGGTTTGCGCGGATTCACCCGGCCCAACCTGTTCCGCATGCGCCAGTTCTATGAGGCCTACAGCAGCGACGCAATTGTCTCGGCACTGCCAAGACAATTGCCGTGGACCCACAACCTCATCATCCTGAGCCAGAGCAAACGCGCCGAGGAACGCGAGTTCTACCTGCGCATGGCGGTGCAGGAACGATGGAGCAAACGAGAACTCGAGCGCCAGTTCAAGAACGCCTTGTTCGAGCGCGTGGTGCTGAGCCCGGCAAAAGTCTCACCAGCGGTGAGACAAAGCCATCCGCAGGCCGGTGGCGTCTTCAAGGATGCGTACGTGGTCGAGTTCCTGGGCCTGCCCGAAGGCCACAGCGAATCGGACCTGCACCGCGGCCTGCTCGCCAAGCTGAAGGCCTTCCTCATCGAGTTGGGCCGCGACTTCTGCTTTGTCGGCTCGGAGTTTCCGGTGCAGGTGGGCGGACGCGACTTCGCGCTCGACTTGCTGTTCTTCCACCGCGGGCTGAACTGCCTGGTGGCCATCGAGCTGAAGGTGGGGCGCTTCGAACCCGAATACCTGGGCAAGCTGTCGTTCTACGTGGAAGCGCTGGACCGCGACGTCCGCAAGCGGCACGAGAACCCCGCCATCGGCGTGCTGCTCTGCGCCAGCAAGGAAGACGAGGTGGTGGAGTACGCGCTGAGCCGCACCGCATCGCCGGCGCTGATCGCCGAGTACCAGACGCAGTTGCCCGACAAGGCGCTGCTGCAGGCCAAGCTGCATGAGTTCTACCTGCAGGACCAGGCCGGCGAGGACGAAGCGTGACCTTGCGTCGCTACGAGCGGTACAAGGACAGCGGGGTCGAATGGCTCGGGGAGGTGCCGGCGCATTGGGATGTGAAGCGCCTCCGATTCGTGGCAACGATCAATCCGTCGAAATCGGAGATTGGCGACCGTTCGCGCGAGTCCGAGGTCTCCTTTTTGCCCATGGAGGCGGTTGGTGATGACGGCTCGCTGAACCTCGATCGAACCCGCGCTATTGGTGAAGTTGAGTCGGGCTACACGTACTTTCGCGATGGCGACGTGACCGTTGCGAAGATCACGCCCTGCTTCGAAAACGGCAAGGGTGCACTGATGCGGGGCCTGGTTGGTGGAGTTGGCTTCGGAACAACCGAGTTGATCGTGGTGAGGCCCATTGCAATCGCAACGACCGGCGGCTATCTGAACTGGATCTTTCGATCGGGAGTGTTTCGCCAGCGAGGCGAAGCATCAATGTATGGGGCCGGAGGACAGAAGCGCATTTCCGAGGATTTCGTTCGAGACTTCAAGTTTCCGTTCCCTCCATTGACCGAACAGGCAGCACTGGTCGCTTATCTCGATCGCGAGACCGCCAAGATCGACACGCTGATTGCCGAGCAGCAGCGGCTGATTGAACTGCTGGCCGAAAAGCGTCAGGCGGTCATCGCGCATGCGGTCAACAAGGGTTTGAATCCATTGGCGCCCATGAAGGATGCCGGCCACGAGTGGTTGGGGGAAGTTCCATGGCACTGGCGAGTTGTGCCCGTCAAATACCTCGCGGACGTGGGCAACGGTTCAACGCCGCATCGTGATCGCGCCGACTACTGGACGGGCGGGGACTACCCATGGCTGAGCAGCACCGTCGTCAATGGCGAGGTCGTATTGGAGGCGGAGGAGTTCGTCACTGAGTTTGCGCTGACTGAATGCCATCTCCCTAAGGTCACACCGCCCGCGGTGCTTATCGGCATCACTGGTCAGGGCAAGACCCGCGGCATGGCAGCGTTGCTCGGTATCGAAGCAACGATCAATCAGCACATCGCCTTCGTCAGGCCGCGCGACAACAGCACATCCGCGGAGTTTCTGCGTCGATATTTCGAGATGGCCTATCAGCGCATGCGGTTCGAGAGTGATGGCGTTGGCAGCACAAAGGGCGCCATCACGTGCGAGCAGATTTCGAACATGCGTGTGCCAGTGCCGCCGCGAGAGGAGCAGAACGCCATCGTGATCCACTTGAGCCGCGTCACGTCAGAGTTGGATCGCCTGGCTTTGGAGGCCACGACGGCGATCGAACTGCTGCGCGAACGCCGCGTCGCCGTCGTTTCCGCCGCTGTCACCGGCCAGATCGACGTTCGCGACAGCGCGTCTGTCGCGTCTGCCCTGGCCGAGACTCACGCCGACATCGCAGCCGGCCGCTACCTGGTCGAGTCTGCCGCAGCGCATGTCGCCCGGGTGCAAGCCATGGCAGGGGCCGACAAACACCCCTCCACACCGCCCGGTTCGTGCTAAGCTGAATCATAATGACCATTACGGTCATGGGAGCCTACCGTGATCACCGAAGCCACCGCCGTCGCCTTGCGCCAGAACCTGGGCGACATGCTCAACCGCGTGCAGTACCGGCGCGACAGCATCGTCATCACCAAGGATGGCAAGCCGGTCGCCGCCCTGGTGGATGCAGCGCTGTTCGAGCGCATCCGGGCCATGCAGGACCGCTTCGATGCGCTGTGCGACCGCATCGCGAAGGGCTATGAAGATGTCCCCGAGGAGGTTGGCCTGGCCGAGATCGACGCGGCCGTGTCGGCCGTGCGAAAGGAGATGAAGGCCGAAGCTGCCGCCACCAAGGGCCGCGCGGCGAAGCGCGCCTCCCCGACAACCCCCGCCTCTCCTGCCAAATCGGCTGCTGCGCGCAAGACCGGCGCCACCCGCAATCGCGCCCGCTGATCCGCCATGCGGGTGGTGCTCGACACCAACGTCATCGTGGCCGGCATGGCCTATCCGGCGGGGCCGCCGGGACGCATCATGGCCGCATGGCGCAGGGGCGCGCTGGATGTGGTGCTGTCGCCATGGATCCTGAGCGAGTGCGAACGCGTGCTGCCGAGACTGGGGCCGTTCAGGGCCTTGTCGGCTGACGGCATCCGCGATCTCGTCGAGGGCCTCGCCTTCCGCGCCGACATCGTCAGGCTCGATCTGCTCTCGCTGTCCGAAGCCGCAGCAGCCGGTGTGCGCGATCTTATGGACGAACCCGTGCTGGCCGCCTTGCTGGCATCCGGCGCCGACGTGCTGGTCACCGGCGACAAGGACCTGCTCGCGCTGGCTGACCGCTACCCGATCCTGACGCCGGCCGACTTCTGCGCCCGCCACGCGCCATGACGCTGCACCGCGAGGTCCACTTCGAAGACGAGATCTGCGCCGACCTGGCCGCCGCCGGCTGGCTGCAGGCCGACGGCGACGCTGCTGCCTTCGACCGCAGCCGCGCCCTCTTCCCGGCCGACCTGCTGGCCTGGGTGCAGGCCACCCAGCCAGCCGCCTGGGCCGCGCTGAGCAAGAACCACGGCGCCGCCGCCGAGGCCACGCTGCTGGACCGCCTGCGCAAGAGCCTGGACGACCGCGGCACGCTGGACGTGCTGCGCCACGGCGTGGAACTGCTGGGCCTGCGCCAGCCGGTGGCGCTGGCGCAGTTCAAGCCCGCGCTGGCGATGAACCCCGACACGCTGGCGCGCTACGGCGCCAACCGCCTGCGCGTGGTGCGGCAGCTGCGCTATTCGCTGCACCACGAGAACGCCATCGACCTGGTGCTGTTCCTCAACGGCCTGCCGGTGGCCACGGCCGAGCTGAAGAGCGACTTCACGCAGAGCGTGGACGACGCGGTGGACCAGTACCGCTTTGACCGCGACCCCGTCGTCAAGCACCTCCGCTCGGGCCAGGGGCGCAACGTCGAACCGTTGCTGGGCTTTCCGTCGGGCGCGCTGGTGCACTTTGCGGTGAGCCACCAGCACGTGCGCATGAGCACGCGGCTGGCAGGCGCCCACACCGTGTTCCTGCCCTTCGACCAGGGCGACGACGGCGCCGCCGGCAACCCACCCAACCCGCGGGGCCACCGCACCGCCTACCTGTGGCGCGAGGTGTGGGCGCGCGACAGCTGGCTGGAGATCATCGGCCGCTATCTGGTGGCACAGCGCGACGACAAGAAGCGGCTCGAGGCCATCATCACCCCCCGCTACCACCAGCTCGACGCGACGCGGCAGTTGCTGGCGGCCGTGCTACGCGACGGGCCGGGCGGCAAGTACCTGATCCAGCACTCGGCCGGCTCGGGCAAGACCAACTCCATCGCCTGGGCCGCGCACTTCCTGGCCGACTTGCACGACGCCCAGCACCGCAAGCTGTTCGACACGGTGCTGGTGGTCAGCGACCGCAACGTGCTCGATGCGCAGCTGCAGGACGCGATCTTCGATTTCGAGCGCACCGCCGGCGTGGTGGCCACCATCAAGGGTGACGCAGGCAGCAAGAGCGGCGAGCTGGCCGCGGCGCTGTCGGGCGGCAAGAAGATCGTGGTCTGCACCATCCAGACCTTTCCGCACGCGCTGAAGGCAGTGCAGGAGCTGGCCGCCACGCAGGGCAAGCGCTTCGCGGTCATCGCCGACGAGGCGCATTCGTCGCAGACCGGCGAGGCGGCGGCGCGGCTGAAGCAGGTGCTGTCGGCCGACGAACTGCGCGAGCTGGCCGACGGCGGCGAGGTCGGCACCGAAGACCTGCTGGCCGCACAGATGGCCGGCCGCGCGGCCGACAGCGGCATCACCTACGTGGCCTTCACCGCCACGCCCAAGGCCAAGACGCTGGAGCTGTTCGGCACCCGGCCCGACCCCACGCGCCCGGCCGGGGCCGACAACCTGCCGGCACCGTTCCACGTGTATTCGATGCGCCAGGCCATCGAGGAAGGCTTCATCCTCGACGTGCTGAAGAACTACACGCCCTACAAGCTGGCCTTCAGGCTGGCGCACGGCGGGCAGGAGTACGACGAGAAGGCCGTGGAGCGCAGCCAGGCGCTGAAAGGAATCATGTGCTGGGTGAAGCTGCACCCGTACAACATCAGCCAGAAGGTGCAGGTGGTGGTGGAGCACTACCGCGACAGCGTGCAGCCGCTGCTGAACGGCCACGCCAAGGCAATGGTGGTGGTGAGCAGCCGGCAGGAGGTGGTGCGCTGGCAACTGGCCATCGACAAGTACATCAAGGCGCAGGGCTATAAGATCGGCACGTTGGTGGCGTTTTCGGGCGAGGTGCACGACCCGGCCTCGGGGCCCGAGCCGTTCAGCGAAACCAGCGCGGTGCTGAACCCGCACCTGCGCGGCCGCGACATGCGCGAGGCCTTCGGCACCGACGAGTACCAGATCCTGCTGGTGGCCAACAAGTTCCAGACGGGCTTCGACCAGCCGCTGCTGTGCGGCATGTACGTGGACAAGCGGCTGGCCGGCATCCAGGCAGTGCAGACGCTGTCGCGGCTGAACCGCGCCTACCGCGGCGCGTTTGGCCTGAAGGACACGACCTACGTGGTCGACTTCGTCAACGACCCGCAGGAGGTGCTGCAGGCCTTCCAGACCTACTACGCCACGGCCACGCTGGCCGACGTGACCGACCCGCACCTGGTGTTCGACCTGCGCGCCAAGCTCGATGCCGCCGGCCACTACGACGAGTTCGAGGTCGAGCGCGTGGTGGCGGTGGAGCTGAAGCCCGACGCCAAGCAGAGCGAGCTGACCGGCGCGCTAGAGCCCGTGGTGGCGCGCCTGCTGCACCGCTACAAGGCGGCGCAGGACAGGCTGCGGGCGGCGCAGGCCGTGGACGACGCCACGGCAGCCGACGCGGCGCAGGGCGAGCTGAACGCGCTGCAGCTGTTCAAGGGCGACATGGGCGCGTTCCAGCGCATGTATGCCTTCCTGTCGCAGATCTTCGACTACGGCAACACGGCGATCGAGAAGCGCTTCATCTTCTTCAAGCGGCTGCTGCCGCTGCTGGAGTTCGGTCGCGAGCGTGAAGGCATCGACCTTTCGAAGGTGCTGCTGACGCATCACACGCTGCGCGACCGCGGCAGGCAGACGCTGGCGCTGCGGAGCGACAAGTACCCGACGCTGGACCCGCTGACCGAGGCCGGCGGCGGCGAGGTGCGCGAGAAGGAGAAGGCCTACCTGGCCGACATCATCGAACGCGTGAACGACCTGTTCCAGGGCGAGCTGACCGACGACGACCGGCTGGTCTACGTGAACAACGTGATCAAGGGCAAGCTGCTGGAATCGGAGGTGCTGGCCGAGCAGGCGGCGAACAACTCGAAGGAGCAGTTTGCCAACTCACCCGACCTGAACAGCGAGCTGATGAACGCCATCATCGACGCCTTCGCCGCGCACACTACGATGAGCACGCAGGCGCTGGATTCGCAGCGGGTGCGCGATGGGCTGAAAGACATCCTGCTCGGGCCGGCGATGTTGTATGAGGCGTTGCGGGGGCGTGGGGCGGGCGGGATGACTACGCCGTTGGGTGAGTGACTGCAGGGCGTGGGATTTCGAGCTGGCCCAACACTTGGCGCTGGGGGCTGCTTCGGGCAGGCCTGGCCAGTCCGTTCCATCTTCTGTGGTTAGCCAAGCGGACCCAGACATCATGGCCGTCAAGAGTCGCTCTCCGGAAACGCCGTTCGCCTCTCGTTCTTGCGTTGACGAGCGATTCTGGGCGCAGGTGTGAGCACTCGGTCCCGTCTTCCAAGAAGCGATCGCCACCAGGGAGACGCTTAGACCTTGGGCATCGCCAGCGATTCGCGCCACATCAGTGCGCTAGTCGGCGCACATCTTCCACGACCGTTTTCGGTAGGCACCGGTGTAGGCTTGCGGCATATCGACGAACTAAAGGCTACTTGTCGGGAGAACGTGGATGAAGGAAGTCAGCGGACGTCAGTTCGCAGAGCGTTTCGCCCTCAATGCATCTGGCTTCGCATGGTTGCTGGGAGCCGGAGCCTCGGCAACCGCGGGGATTCCGACCGGCTACCAGATGATTCAGGAGTTCCGCACCCACCTCTTCGCGTCGGAGACCGGCATCAGCCTGCGCGAGATCGATCCGGCGGATCCGATCTGGCAGGAACGCATCGACGCGCACCACGCGCGGCGGGGATCGCTGCCGCCCAAGGGGGATCCGTCGGAATACAGCCGCGCCTTCGCCGCATTGCATGGCACGCCCGAGGACCGGCGGCTGTACATCCGCAATCAGGTCAGCAAGGGGAACCCGTCGCTGGGGCACAAGGTACTCGGCGCTCTGTTGTGCGCGCGCAAGACTCCCTGCGTTTTCACGACGAACTTCGATCCGCTGGTCGAGAACGCAGCGACCCATGCGGCGCAGTTGCTACCCGCGGGAAATCGTGCGCAGCCGACGCTGGCGGCCATTGACAATTCCGCCCGCGCGGAGACCTGCCTGCGCGAGAACGAGTGGCCGCTGGTCGTCAAACTGCACGGCGACTACCAGTCGGTCGAACTCAAGAACACTGATGAGGAGTTGCAGCAGCAGGACGGTCGCTTGCGCCTCGTGCTGACTCAGGCGCTACAGCGTTTCGGCCTGTGCGTCGTTGGATACAGCGGCCGCGACGCCTCGGTGATGGATGCCTTGCGCTCGGTCCTGCGCGAACCGGTCCGCTATCCCAAGGGAATCTACTGGCTTTGCCCGGACCCGGACCGTCTGCTGCCCACGGTGCGGGAGTTCCTGGCGCAGGCGGAACTCGCGCAGGTGGACGTGTACCTCGTGCGGGGCACGACGTTCGACGAGTTGTGCGGCGACATCGCGGACGTCACCGAACTGCCGGAGCCGCTCGTCGCGCACGTCTTCTGCGAGCGCCGTGCCACCGAAACCACGCAGGTCCCGCTGCAGCGTCATGCCGAGCTGCGTGCCCCTGTCCTGCGCCTGTCGGCCATGCCACTGCAGGAAATGCCACACGCCGCTCGGCGCATCAACTTGAAGGCTCCGGCCCGGATTGGCGATGTCCGTGCCCTGCTGAAGCAGGCCGATGCCAGGGTCGTGGTCGGCCAGGCGGGGGCCATGGGCACATTGGCCGCCTTCGGGTCCGACGAGACCTTGAGCCGGGCTCTGGCGCCGCTCGGCCCGAGCCTCGCGGGGGAGATCGCGCTGGACATTGCCCGCGATTCGTGGGCCAAGGGCGTGGTCTACGACGCGCTGGTGCGCGCCCTGTGCCGCGGCCTGCCGCTGTACGCGCGTCTGCACGGCCGCGGCCACAGCCTGTCGGTGTCGCGACCCAAGGGCGATCTCTCGCGCGACGCCGCCCAGCAGCGGCGTGCGCTGCTGTCGAAACTGCGCGCAGCCTACGAGTCCGAACTGGTGGGCCCGGTCCCCGGAACCAGCGGCAAGTACGCCGAGGGGCTAGACATTAG
>JAFLDG010000084.1 GCA_017302495.1 Burkholderiales bacterium | reverse complement strand
GCCGGCGATGGGCGCGACCGCCGCCGGCGCCGGCGCCACGATGGGCTCGCCGCACAGCCGATGCGCCCAGCGCGCCTCGCGTTCGCCGGGCGCACGAGCCAAGCGCACGGCCAGCGGCGGGTCGCGCTCGGCCAGCTCGTCGAGGAAGCCCTCGACCGAAGAGATGTCGGCGAACTTGTACAGCCGCTCGCTGTGCAGCCGCAGTTCGGCCGAGGTCTGCGCGCCGCGCAGCAGCAGCGTGGCCAGCAGCGCCTGCGCCGCGCCGGGCACCCGGTAGACGCGGGCCAGGTTGTGCTCGAAGCGCACGACGCGGCTGCCGCTGCCTTCGAACACCAGGCTCAGGGCCTTCAGCCCGTCGACCGCGGTCAGCACCTCGGCGTCGGTCGCGTTGATCACCGGCTCGCGTGCGGTCTTCTGGTTGCAGCCGGCGACGAGCGCGTTCAGCGACAGCGGGTAGGTGTCGGGCACCGTCGCCTGCTTCTCGACCAGCACGCCGAGCACGCGCGCCTCGAGCGGGGTCAGCGCACGCATCGCGATCGACGCGTCCCCGTCAGACCGCGTAGCCGTCGTCGGCGGTGATGACCGCGCCGTTGACGAAGTGGCTCTCGTTCGCGCACAGCATCATCAGCACCGCGTCCAGGTCCTGCGGCCGGCCGACACGCTTGCGCGGCAGCGTCGCGAGCAGCTTCGCGCCGGCCTCGGTCTGCCAGTGGTGGTGGTTGATCTCGGTGTCGATGTAGCCCGGGCACAGCGCGTTGACGTTGATGCCGAAGCGGCCCCACTCCAGCGCCATCGCGCGCGTCATGTGCACGACCGCGGCCTTGCTCATCGCGTAGACGCCGATCTGCGACAGCACGCGCAGCCCGGCCACCGACGCGACGTTGACGATGCGCCCGCCGACGAAGGCCCCGGGCGCGGCGCCGCGGCTGCGCGCGATCATGCGCTTGCCCACCTCCTGCGCGACGAAGAAGGCGCCGCGGGTGTTGGTGTTCATCACGAAGTCGTAGTCCTCGGGCGCGACGTCGACCAGCTTCTGCGTCGTGCTGACGCCGGAGTTGTTGACCAGGATGTCGATCGTGCCCATCTCGGTCTCGGCGTGCGCGACCGCGGACTTGATGCTGTCGCTGTCGGTCACGTCGAGCGCGACCACGTGCGCGTCGCCGCCGTCGGCCTCGATCTCGGCACGCAGCGCCTTCAGCCGCTCGACGCGGCGCGCGGCGAGCACGACGCCGGCACCGGCGCGCGCCAGCGTGCGCGCGAACTGCGCGCCCAGCCCGCTCGACGCGCCGGTGACGAGCGCGACGCGGCCGGACAGATCGATGGTGTAGCTCATGGGTATGTTCCGCGAAGTCGCGGGGACGATAGCACGCGGCCCCGCGCTCCTAGAATCGCGACCCGACCCGCCTCGGAGAACAACGATGACGCCGCAGCAGATCCTCGAGACCTACGGCCCGCGCGAAGCGATGGCGTACGACGTCGTGGTCGTCGGCGCCGGCCCGGCCGGGCTCGCGACCGCGATCCGGCTCAAGCAGCTGAACGCGGACGCCTCGGTGGTGGTGCTCGAGAAGGGCTCGGAGCCGGGCGCGCACATCCTGTCCGGCGCGGTGATGGACCCGCGCGCGCTGACCGAACTGCTGCCCGACTGGCAGGCGCGCGGCGCGCCGCTGCACCAGCCGGTCACCGGCGACGAGGTGCTGTTCCTGCGTCCCGGCGGCGCGATGCGCACCCCGGCGTGGCTGGTGCCGGGCTGCCTGCACAACGACGGCAACTACGTGATCAGCCTCGGCGCGGTGGTCAAGTGGCTCGGCGAGCAGGCCGAGGCGCTCGGCGTCGAGATCTTCCCCGGCTTCGCCGCGGCCGAGGTGCTGTACACGGAAGACGGCGCGGTGCGCGGCGTGGCCACCGGCAACCTCGGCGTCGGCAAGGACGGCGAGCCGCACGACGGCTTCCAGCTCGGCATGGAACTGGTCGGCAAGTACACGGTGTTCGCCGAAGGCGCACGCGGCCACCTCGGCAAGCAGCTGATCGCCCGCTTCGGGCTCGACGCGGGCCGCGACCCGCAGAGCTACGCGATCGGCGTCAAGGAGTTGTGGGAAGTGCCGGCCGAACGGGCGAAGCCGGGGCTGGTGGTGCACACCGCCGGCTGGCCGGTGGACGAGCACACCTACGGCGGCGGCTTCCTGTACCACATGGAAGGGAACAAGGTCACGCTCGGCTTCGTCACCGGGCTGGACTACCAGAATCCGTGGATCAGCCCGTTCGAGGAGATGCAGCGCTGGAAGACGCACCCGGCGATCCGCGCGCACATCGAAGGCGGCAAGCGCATCGGCTACGGCGCGCGGGCGATCACCGCCGGCGGCCTGCTGAGCCTGCCGAAGCTGGTGTTCCCGGGCGGGGCGCTCGTCGGCTGCGATGCCGGCACGCTGAACGCGGCGCGCATCAAGGGCAGCCACGCCGCGATCAAGACCGGCATGCTGTGCGCCGAGGCCGTCGCCGAGGCGCTGAAGGCCGGCCGCAGCGGCGACGAACTCGCCGCCTACCCGGCCGCGTTCGAGCAGAGCTGGCTGCACGCCGAGCTGAACGCGAGCCGCAACTTCAAGCAGTGGTTCAAGCAGGGCAACACGGTCGGCGCGTTCATGACCGGCATCGAACAGTGGCTGCTGCCGAAGCTCGGCATGTCCAGCCCGCCGTGGACGATCCACCGCAAGGGCCCGGACCACGACCGGCTGCACGCGGCCGACCAGGTCGAGAAGATCCGCTACCCGAAGCCGGACGGCAAGCTGACCTTCGACCGCCTCAGCTCGGTGTTCATCAGCAACACCAACCACGAGGAGAACCAGCCCGCGCACCTGACGCTGAAGGATGCGTCGGTGCCGGTGGCGGTGAACCTCGCGAAGTACGCCGGGCCCGAGAGCCGCTACTGCCCGGCCGGGGTCTACGAGTTCGTCGCGAAGGACGGCGTCGACCAGCTGGTCATCAACGCGCAGAACTGCGTGCACTGCAAGACCTGCGACATCAAGGACCCGACGCAGAACATCGTCTGGGTCACGCCCGAGGGCGGCGGCGGGCCGAACTACGCCGGGATGTAGGCGGCCCGGCCGGCCGCGCTACACCGGATTCAGCCGGCACCAGCGCGCGATGAACAGCGCGTAGACCTGGGCCACCTCGATCAGGCTGTCGATCGACACCCATTCGTCGATGCCGTGGGTGTTGCCGGCCTGCGGGCCGTAGCAGGTGGCGGGGATGCCGCCGTAGAGCTGGAAGAAGCGCGCGTCGGTGGTCGCGGTCGACGCGAGCAGCGGCGCCTGGCCGCCGGCCACGTCGTGGTGGCACTGCTTCAGCAGCCGGATCATCGGCTGGTTCAGGTCGACCAGCATGCCCTCGGCCTGGAAGCCCCGGTAGACGATCTCGTAGCGCAGGCTGTCCTTCTTCGGGTGCGCCTCGTAGGCCGCGCGCAGCGCCGCCTCGAGCAGCGCGCGCACCTGCGCCGGCTTCAGCCCCGGGTAGAAGCCGACCCGCACGTCGACCCGGCAGTGCGTCGGCACCGACGACGGCCATTCGCCGCCGTCGATGCGGCCGACGTTGAAGTTGATCGGGTGGTCGTGCTGCGCGAAGTGCGGATGGCGGTGCGCCGGGTCGTTCCACTGCGTCTCGAGTTCCTTCAGCTTCGCGCACAGGTGTTGCGCGAACTCGATCGCCGCGACGCCGGTCTGCGCGACCGCGGCGTGCACCGGCACGCCCCAGACCTCGAGCCCGATCCACATCACACCCATCTGCGCGGTCATGATCGCCGGGATCGGCTCGGGGATCAGCGCGGCCTCGGCGCGGTAACCCTCGACCAGGCAGGCGAGCGCCCCGTTGCCGGTGCACTCCTCCTCGATCACCGACTGCAGGTAGACGCTGGCCGCCGGCTCCAGGCCGAGCCGCTGCAGCGCCTCGAAGGCGGTGAGCATCGCGATCAGGCCGGCCTTCATGTCGCCGGCGCCGCGGCCGTACACCCGGCCCGCCTGCACCACCGGCGCGAACGGCGGCGCCTGCCACAGGCGTTCGGCGCCCACCGGCACGACGTCGATGTGGCCGTTGAGGATCAGCGACCGGCCCTGCACCGGGCCCTTCGGATGGTGCACGCCGACGACGTTGCGCCGGCCGGCGTAGGGCACGAGCGAGGGTGACCAGCCCGGGTGGTCGCGCAGGCGCGCCTCGTCGACCTCGAACTCGTCGACCCGCAGCCCGAGCCGAGCGAAGTGCTCGCGCATCAGCGCCTGCGCCGACGCCTCGGCGCCGAGCAGCGACGGCTCGCGCACCAGCGCGCACAGCCGTTCGACCGCCGGCTCGCGCAGCGCCTGCACGGCGTTGCCGATCGCGTCCGCCGCGATGCCCGCTTCGGTGCTCATGTCCATCGCATCCTCCTGCCGCCTCGGCCCGCCGCCACTCTACGGCGCCCGGCCCGGGCCTGCCATCGGGGCGCGCCGCTATAGTGCCGCCGGTTCGTGCGCATGCCCGCTCGGGCGAAGGAGCCAGCCGTGAAGATTGCCTTCCTGGGCACGGGCCTGATGGGTGCCGGCTTCGTCCAGCGCCTGCTCGGCCAGGGCCACGACGTGCAGGTGTGGAACCGCAGCCCAGCCAAGGCGCAGGCCTTGCAGGCGCGCGGAGCGACCGTGTGCGCCGACGCCGCCGAAGCCGTGCGCGGCGCCGAGCGCATCCACCTGTCGCTGGCTGACGACGCGTCGGTCGACGCGGTGCTGGAGCCGATCGCCGACACGATCGCCGCGGCGACGCCGGTGATCGACCACACCACCACCGCACCGACGCCGACGCGCGAGCGCGCGGCGCGATGGGCCGCGCGCGGCCGGACCTTCGTCCACGCGCCGGTGTTCATGGCGCCGAGCAACGCGGCCGAAGGCACCGGGGTCATGCTGCTGTCCGGGCCGAAGCCTCTGTGCGACAGCTTGACGCCTGCGCTGCAGGCGATGACCGGCAAGGTCGTCTGGCTCGGCGAGGCGCCGGAGCGTGCCGCCGCGTTCAAGCTCTTCGGCAACCTGACGCTGATCGGCCTGTCCGGCGTGCTCGGCGACGTCGTTCGTCTGGCGCAGGCCTGCGGCATCGCACCGGAAGAGGCGATCGGCCTCTTCGGCCACTTCAACCCGGGCGCGATGCTGCCGGCGCGCGCGGCGAAGATCGCGAGCGGGCCGTACGAGCCGCCGTCGTTCGAGGTGACGATGGCACGCAAGGACGTGCGGCTGATGATCGAGGAGGCCGCTGCACACGGCTTCGCGCTGGCGGTGATGCCGGCCGTGGCCGCCCTGTACGACGCCGCGATCGCGCGCGGCGAGGGGCACCTGGACGCGAGCGCGGCGGTGCGGCCGCGGGCGAAGGGCTGACGCGCCGGGCCGCGACACCGAGCGCGCGCCGGCAGCGGTATATATTTCGGTATATATTGGAAGCAATTTGCCGCCATGAGCCACGTCGCAAAGATCTTCCAGAACGGCCGCAGTCAAGCCGTGCGGCTGCCGGCGGCGTTTCGCTTCGATGCGCGGGAGGTCTTCGTGCGGCGCGACCCCGCCACCGGCGACGTGATCCTTTCGGTACGCCCGACCGACTGGCAGAGCCTCTTCGACGCAGTCGCTCAGGCGTCCGCCGAGTCGGCAGAGTTCCTGTCCGATCGGAAGGATCGGCCGCCGCAGAAGCGCAAGCTGTTCTGATCATGGCCGCCGCGAGGTTCATGCTCGACACGAACATCGCCAGCTTCATCATCCGCGGACCGAACGATGCGCTGCGTGCCAGGCTCACGGCCACCCAGCCGGCGGCAGTTTGCCTCTCGGCGGTCACCGAAGGCGAGTTGCTCTATGGCCTGGCCAGAAAGCCCGGCGCGAAGGCGCTGAGGCTTGCCGTCGGCGCGCTGCTGCACCACCTGGAGGTCTTGCCTTGGGACCGCACGGTCGCGAGCGGCTACGGCGAGTTGCGCGCCGCACTCGAAGGCAACGGCACCCCGTTGGCCAACCTGGACACGATGATCGCGGCGCACGCGCTCGCGGCCGGCTGTGTGCTGGTCAGCAACGACAAGGCGTTCGCCCGCGTGCCGGGCTTGCGCGTCGAAGACTGGACGAAGCCGTGACCTGCCTGGCGGGCGACGCCAGCGCTAAACGTCCACCTCGACCGCATCCCCGCGCAGCTCCATCAGCTCGCGCCGCGCCGCGGCCTCGCCCTTGCCCATCAGCTTCGTCATCGCCTTCACCGTCGCGTCGAAGCCGGTCGCGCCGTAGGCCACCGGCAGCAGCCGGCGGGTGTCGGGGTTCAGCGTCGTTTCCCACAGCTGCTCGGCGTTCATCTCGCCCAGGCCCTTGAAGCGGCTGATCGACCAGCTGCCTTCGCGTGCGCCTTCCTTGCGCAGCTTGTCGAGCGCGGCCTCCAGCTCGCCGTCGTCGAGCGCGTAGATCTTTGCCGCCGGCTTCTTGCCGCGCGCCGGCGCGTCGATGCGGTACAGCGGCGGCCGCGCGACATAGACATGCCCGCGCTCGATCAGCTGCGGAAAGTGGCGCAGGAACAGCGTCAGCAGCAGCACCTGGATGTGCGCGCCGTCGACATCGGCGTCGCTGAGGATGCAGACCTTGCCGTAGCGCAGGCCGGAGAAGTCCACCGCATCGGCAGGGCCGTGCGGGTCGACGCCGACCGCGACCGCGATGTCGTGGATCTCGTTGTTGCGGAACAGCAGGTCGCGCTCGACCTCCCACGCATTCAGCACCTTGCCGCGCAAGGGGAGGATCGCCTGCGTTTCCTTGTCGCGGCCCATCTTCGCGCTGCCGCCGGCGGAGTCGCCCTCGACCAGGAAGACCTCGTTGAACGCGAGATCGCGGCTCTCGCAATCGGTGAGCTTGCCCGGCAGTACCGCCACGCCCGAACCCTTGCGCTTCTCGACCTTCTGGCTCGCGCGCTGCCGGGTCTGCGCCTGGCGGATCACCAGCTCGGCCAGCTTGCGGCCGTGTTCGACATGCTGGTTCAGCCACAACTCGAGCGCCGGCCGCACGAAGTTCGACACCAGCCGCAGCGCGTCGCGGCTGTTCAGCCGCTCCTTGATCTGGCCCTGGAACTGCGGGTCGAGCACCTTCGCGCTGAGCAGGAAGCTCGCGCGCGAGAACACGTCCTCGGGCATCAGCTTCACGCCCTTGGGCAGCAGCGCGTGCAGCTCGATGAAGCCCTTCACCGCGGCGAACAGGCCGTCCTTCAGCCCGGCCTCGTGCGTGCCGCCGGCCACCGTCGGGATCAGGTTGACGTAGCTCTCGCGCAGCACGTTGCCTTCGTCGGTGAAGGCCACGACCCAGGCCGCGCCCTCGCCTTCGGCGATGTTCTCGGCCTCGGCGCCGGTGGCGTACTGCTCGCCCTCGAACAGCGGGATCAGCGGCTCCGCGCTCAGGCTCTGGTTCAGGTAGTCGGCCAGGCCGCCCTTGAAGGCCCAGGTCTGCGTCTCCTTCGACTTCTCGTGCGTCAGCGTCACCGTGACGCCGGGCATCAGCACCGCCTTGCTGCGCAGCAGGTGCACCAGCTCGGCGCGCGGCAGCTCGGCGCTGTCGAAGTACTTCGGGTCGGGCCAGACGCGCACCAGCGTGCCGTGCCGCCGGTCGCCGGCCGCGGCCGGGCGCAGTTTCAGCTTGTCGACCACGTCGCCGCCGGCGAAGGCGATGGTCGCGACCTGGCCGTCGCGCCAGACCGTGACCTCGAGCCGCTTCGCGAGCGCGTTGGTGACGCTGACGCCGACGCCGTGCAGCCCGCCGGAAAAGCTGTACGCGCCGCCGGCGCCCTTGTCGAATTTGCCGCCGGCGTGCAGCCGCGTGAACACGATCTCGACCACCGGCACCTGCTCGTCCGGATGCAGGCCGAACGGGATGCCGCGGCCGTCGTCGTCGACGCCGACCGAGCCGTCGGCGTGCAGCGTCAGCGCGATGCGTTTGCAGAAGCCGGCGAGCGCCTCGTCGGCAGCGTTGTCGACCACCTCCTGCAGCACGTGCAGCGGGTTGTCGGTGCGGGTGTACATGCCCGGCCGCTGCTTGACGGGCTCGAGGCCCTTGAGCACGCGGATCGAGGCTTCGGCATAGGAACCGGGTCGTGTGGCCATGGCGGCGGATTCTAGGAAGGCCCCGCCGGCGGCCGCTCGCGGGACCGGCCCGCCGCGCTGCGCTAGATTCGGCGCATGACGCCGGCTCTGCGCCTCCCGATCCTGCAGGTGCTGCTGTGCGGCGCCGCGGTGGTCACGCTGTCGATGGGCATCCGCCACGGCTTCGGCCTGTGGCTGCAGCCGATCACCCTCGAGCGCGGCTGGACGCGCGAGACCTTCTCGTTCGCGATGGCGGTGCAGAACCTCGCCTGGGGCATCGCCGGGCCGCTGGCCGGCATGGTCGCCGACCGCTTCGGCGCCTTCCGCGTGCTGCTCGCCGGCAGCGTGCTCTACGCGCTCGGCCTGGTGACGATGGCCCTGGCCACGTCGGGCCTGGCCTTCGCGGCGAGCGCCGGGCTGTTGCTCGGGGTCGCGCAGGCCGGCACGACCTACGCGGTCGTCTATGGCGTGATCGCGCGCCAGGTCGATCCCGCGAGGCGTTCATGGGCGATGGGCGTCACGGCCGCGGCCGGCTCCTTCGGCCAGTTCCTGATGGTGCCGGTGTCGAACGGGCTGATCGGCTTCGCCGGCTGGCAGCAGGCGCTGTTCATGCTCGGTGCCGTGGCGCTGCTGATCGTGCCGGTCGCGTTCGGCCTGCGCGAATCGCCGCCCGCCCACGGCCACGCGGCGCACCGGCAGGGCGTGGGCGCGGCGCTGCGCGAGGCCTTCGGCTGGCGCAGCTTCCAGCTTCTGACGGCCGGCTACTTCGTCTGCGGCTTCCAGCTGGTGTTCATCGGCGTGCACCTGCCCAGCTACCTGAAGGACCACGGCCTGGGGCCCGAGGTCGCCACCGGTGCGCTGATGCTGATCGGCCTGTTCAACGTCTTCGGCACCTACGCCGCCGGCGCGCTCGGCCAGCGCATGGCCAAGCGCCACATCCTGTCCGCGATCTACGCGCTGCGCGCGCTCGCGATCGTGCTGTTCCTGTGGGCGCCGCTGACGCCGGCGAGCGTGTACGTCTTCGCCGCGGCAATGGGGCTGCTGTGGCTGTCGACCGTGCCGCCGACGAACGCGGTGGTGGCGCAGATCTTCGGCGTGCAGCACATGAGCATGCTCAGCGGCTTCGTCTTCCTGAGCCACCAGGTCGGCTCGTTCCTCGGCGCCTGGCTCGCCGGCCTGCTCTACGACCGCACCGGCAGCTACGACCTGGTCTGGTGGATCGCGGTCGCGCTCGGCCTGTTCGCCGCGCTCGTCAACCTGCCGATCCGCGAAACGGCGATCCCGCGGCCGGCGTTGCGCCCCGCCTGATGCGACCGGCGCTGCGAATCGTGCTGTGGCTCGCGGGAGCCGGGCTGCTGGCGCTGGTCGCGCCGGCGTACCTGGACCCGCACCTGGCGGTGACGATCGCCAACCAGATCAAGGCCTGCTTCTGATGCACGACCCCACACTCGCCCCGTCGCCCTGGGTGCGGCGCTTCGCGTCGCTGCTCCGCCCCGGGGGCACGGTGCTCGACCTCGCCTGCGGCAGCGGCCGCCACGTGCGCTGGCTCGCCGCGCGCGGCTTCGCGGTGACCGCGGTCGACTGCGATGTCGCGGCGCTGGCCGGTCTGCAAGGCATCGCCGCCGAGGTGCTGGCCGCCGATCTCGAGGCGGCGCCCTGGCCGCTGCCCGGGCGCCGCTTCGATGCCGTGCTGGTGACCCACTACCTCTGGCGGCCCTTGTTTCCCGCGCTGCTCGGGTCGCTGGCGGACGGCGGCGTGCTCGTCTACGAGACCTTCGCGGACGGGCAGCAGGCGATCGGCCGGCCATCGCGGCCGGAGTTCCTGTTGCGTCCGGGCGAGTTGCTCGAACGGGCCGCCGGCCTGCGCGTGGTCGCCTACGAGGACGGCTTCGAGGCGGGCCCGCCGCCCCGCTTCGTGCAGCGCATCGCGGCCTGGCGGCCGGATCCGGCCGAGGCGTCGCATCCGCGCTTCCGGCTCGATGGATCGGTTGCAACCGGCGGGCCGGCCGGGGCGGCCGGGGCCCTGGGGGCGGCAACGTAAAATCGGCCGCTTGCAAGGAACGCCCATGACACCGATTGTTGGCAGCATCGTCGCGCTGGTCACGCCGATGCACGAGGACGGCCGCATCGACTATGCCTGCCTGCGCCGGCTGATCGACTGGCACGTCGCCGAAGGCACCGACTGCATCGGCGTCGTCGGCACCACCGGCGAATCGCCCACCGTCTCGGTCGAGGAGCACTGCGAGATCATCCGCGTCGCGGTCGAGCATGCCGCCGGCCGGGTGCCGGTCATGGCCGGCACCGGCGGCAACGCCACCAGCGAGGCGATCGAGCTGTCGCGCTACGCCAAGCAGGTCGGCGCCGACTGCACGCTGCAGGTGGCGCCGTACTACAACAAGCCGTCGCAGGAAGGCATGTACCGCCACTTCCGCGCGATCGCCGAGGCCGTGGACCTGCCGCACGTGCTCTACAACGTGCCCGGCCGCACCGTGGCCGACCTGCAGCACGACACCGTGCTGCGGCTGGCGCAGATCGACAACATCGTCGGCATCAAGGAAGCCACCGGCGACATCGAACGCGCCGCCTGGCTGATCAAGGAGGCGCCGAAGGGCTTCTCGGTCTACTCCGGCGACGACGGCACCGCGGTCGCGCTGATGCTGCTCGGCGGCCACGGCAATGTCAGCGTCACCGCCAACCTCGCGCCGAAGGCGATGCACGAGCTGTGCATCGCCGCGATCGAGGGCCAGGCGCGGCGTGCGGCGGAGCTGCAGCTGAAGCTGCTGCCGCTGCACCGCGCGCTGTTCTGCGAGCCGAGCCCGGCGCCGACGAAGTGGGCGATGGCGCAGTTCGGCCTGTGCGGCGAAACGGTGCGCCTGCCGATCGTGCCGCTGACCGATTCGGGCCGGGCGGCGGTCGGCGCCGCGCTGCGCGCCAGCGGCCTGCAGTGAGACCCCACGCCCGGGCGAAGGCCCGCATGGCGGCCGCAACGCGGCCGCACGGAGACTCGATCTTGAACCCATCCCTGCGCCGCGGTGCCCCGGCTGCGGCGGCGCTCGCGCTGCTGCTGGCCGGCTGCACGAGCCCCATTACCGGCGAACGCGTCGACTACAAGAGCGCCTCGGTCAAGGTCAACCCGCTCGAGGTGCCGCCGGACCTGACCCAGCTCAGCCGCGACGGCCGCTACCAGACCCCGCAGGGCAGCGTCAGCGCCAGCGCGCTCGCGACCGGCCGGCCCGCCGCCAGCGGCTCACGCGTACCGGTGGTCGCACCGCTGGCGGTCGGCGAGTACCGCGTCGAGCGCGACGGCGACCGGCGCTGGCTGGTCGTGCCGCGCACGCCGGACGAGATCTGGCCGCAGCTGCTGCAGTTCTGGGACGAGATGGGCTTCACGCTCGAGAAGCGCGACGCCGCTTCCGGCGTGATCGTCACCAACTGGGCCGAGAACCGCGCCAAGCTGCCGCAGGACATCGTCCGCGGCACGCTCGGCGGCCTGCTCGACACGGTGTACTCGACCGGCGAGCTCGATCAGTTCCGCATGCGCGTCGAGCGCAGCGCGAACGGCAGCGAGGTCTTCATCACCCACAAGGGGATGATCGAGGTCTACACCACGCCGCAGAAGGACTTCACGAAGTGGGAGCCGCGGCCGAACGACCCCGAGCTGGAGAACGAGTTCCTGCAGCGGCTGCTGGTCAAGCTCGGTGCGAGCCGGGACGCCGCGCAGGTGGCGGTGGCGAACCCGGTGGCGGCTTCGGCACCGCAGAGCGCCGCCGCGGCGCGCGCCCGGGTGGTCGCCGGCGGCCCGGGCGCGGCTTTCGAGCTGGACGACGGGCTGGACCGCGCCTGGCGCCGCGTCGGCATCGCGCTCGACCGCTCGGGCTTCACGGTCGAGGACCGCGACCGCGCGGCCGGCCTGTACTTCGTGCGCTATGTCGACCCGAAGACCGCCGGCAAGGACGCGCAGCCCGGCTTCTTCGCGCGCTGGTTCGGCGCCGGCAGCGGCGACTCGAGCGCGGCGCCGGTGCGCTATCAGGTCGCGCTGAAGAGCGACGCCGGCAAGACCCGCGTCTCGGTGCTGAACTCGCAGGGTGCGCCGGACAACAGCGACAACAGCCAGCGCATCGTCGCGGCGCTCGTGAACGACCTCAAGTAGCGCCCGGCCGGCCGGCTGCGGCGGCCCCTGCGCCGAGCCCGGAGGAGCCAAGAAAGAAGCCGCCCCTCGGGGCGGCTTCTTCGTTGCCGGCAGGCCCGGCTCGTCGGCTTACTTCGACGCGGCCGAGGCGGCAGCGTCGGCCATGCCGGCGACGGCCGAAGCCGCGCCACCGACCGCGGAGGCGGCCGTATCGGCCGCACCGGCCACGGCCGACGCCGCGGTCGAGACGGCGGCGGCGGCCGAAGCCGCGGCGCCGGCCGCGGCGGCAGGCATCTCTTCCTTCTTGCCGCAGGCGGCCAGCGCGACGGCAGCGAGCAACGAGGCGAGCACGAGTGACTTGTTCATGACGGTTCCTCCAGAGGGGTTTTGGGTAGCTCGGCTGAGCTGGGGCGCCTGGTTCCGCCGCGACCGCAATCCCGGGACCAGGCGGCACGGCCCGCGATATCTTGGTCCATGCGCAACCCGCGATTCTAGGGCGGCTAATGGATTTCCCTAGAGACCGAGGGTGGTTGCGGCCAATGCGGGCGCACAGCGTTGCAAAAGCGCATCAATCTGGTGTCCCCACGGCTGCACTTCGGCGGCGCCCGCGCCCCAGCGGGCCCGCCAGTGGCGGCGGTCGAAGACCTGCAGCGCCGCCGCGCCGTCGATCAGCAACAGCGTCGGCAGTTCGCGATCCTCGGCTGCCAGCGGCGTCCAGGCGTGGACCGCGTGGGTCCGGTCGCGGTACCAGGCCATGAAGCGCGGCCGGCGCTGCGCGACCGTCTCGAAGTCGGCCCCGAGCAGCAACAGTTCGCGCTGCGGCAGGCGCAGCCAGCGGCCGAGCCCCTGCAGCAGCCCTTCGTCGTCGAGCGGCCAGTCGGCGAAATCGGCATCGACCCACCGTAGCCGGCGCACGCCGGCCGCCGCGGCCAGCGCCGGCGCCTGCGCCACCGCCGCCTGGAACGCTGCGCGCGAGTCGACCGGCGGCAGCGGCAGCAGCGTGTCAGCCATCGCCGCCCGGAGCGCCGCGCAGCCAGCCGGCCGCGGCCCAGTCACCCAGCGTGCGCCGCAGGGCGGCGCCTGCGGCCGCGACCTCGCCGGCATCGAGGCCGCGGCGGTCCGCGAGGCGGCGCAACAGCCGGGCGTCGTCGCCGCCGACACGGTACGACTCGCCGTTGATGAACACGTGCCGCATGTCGTAGAGCATACGCGTGCGCCGGTCGAGCACGACGCCACGCGCCGGGGCGAGCGCCGCGCCGGCGTCGAACCAGACCTGCGGCTTCGGCTCGGTCAGGCACTCGCCGAGCGTGCGTGCCAGCCAGCGCGGCTCGC
>JAFLDG010000083.1 GCA_017302495.1 Burkholderiales bacterium | reverse complement strand
GCCCGGCCCGGGCCGGCACCGCGGCCCAGGGCAGGCCGGCGGCGAGGGCCAGGCGGACGAGCATGCGCCGACGGATCCGGCAGGCGTCGGCGGCCTCGGCGCGCATCAGGCAGTTTCCGCGCCGGTCGCGCGCCGGCGCACGCGCTTCGCAGCGGGCTCGGCGCTCACAGCACGAAGATCTTGCCCGGGTTCATGATGTTCTTCGGGTCGAGCGCGCGCTTGACCTGGCGCATCAGCTCGACCGTGCCGGCGCCGGCCTCGTCGACCAGGAAGCCCATCTTGTGCAAGCCGATGCCGTGCTCGCCGGTGCAGGTGCCTTCCAGCGCGAGCGCGCGCTGCACCATGCGTTGGCTCGCGCCTTCGGCCAGCGCGCGCTGCGCGGCGTCGCCGTCCTTGACCAGGTACGCGAGGTGGAAGTTGCCGTCGCCGACATGGCCGACGATGTAGTACGGCAGCCCGGTCGCGTCGGCATCCGCGACGCTCCCCTCGATGATCTCGGCCAGGCGCGAGATCGGCACGCAGGTGTCGGTCGTCACGCTGCGGCAGCCCGGGTTGGCCTGCATGCCGGCGAAGTAGGCCTTGTGCCGCGCAGTCCACAGCCGGGTGCGCTCTTCCGGCGTCGTCGCCCAGGCGAAGTCCTCGCCGCCGAGTTCGGACGCGATCGCCTGCACCGTTTCGGCCTGCTCCTTGACCGAGGCGTCGCTGCCGTGGAACTCCATCAGCAGCATCGGCGATTCGCGCAGGCCGAGCCCGCTCTGCGCGTTGACCATGCGCACCGCGTTCACGTCGAGCAGCTCGCAGCGTGCGATCGGCACGCCGAGCTGGATCGTCTGGATCGTCGCGTTCACCGCGCCGGCGATCGTCGGGAAGTGACAGATCGCCGCGCTCACCGCCTCGGGCAGCGGGTACAGCTTCAGCGTCACCTCGGTGATCACGCCGAGCGTGCCCTCGCTGCCGACGAACAGCCGCGTCAGGTCGTAGCCGGCGGACGACTTCTTCGCGCGCGTGCCGGTGCGGATCACCTCGCCGCTCGCGGTGACCACCGTCAGGCCGAGCACGTTCTCGCGCATCGTGCCGTAGCGCACCGCGTTCGTGCCGCTGGCGCGCGTGGCCGCCATGCCGCCGAGGCTGGCGTTCGCGCCGGGGTCGATCGGGAAGAACAGCCCGGTGTCCTTGATCTCGCGGTTCAGCTGCTCGCGCGTCACGCCGGCCTGGACAGTGACGGTCAGATCCTCGGGGTGCAGGTGGACGATGCGCGTCATGCCCGCGACGTCGATGCTGATGCCGCCCTGCACCGCCAGCAGGTGGCCCTCGAGCGACGAGCCGGTGCCGTACGGGATCACCGGTACACCGTGCTCGGCCGCCAGGCGTACGACCGCGGCGACCTCGTCGGTGCTTTCGCAGAACACCACCGCCTCGGGCGGCGTCACCGGATAGGGCGATTCGTCGCGGCCGTGCTGCTCGCGCACCGCGGCCGCCGTCGAGCAGCGCGCGCCGAAGCGCTGCTGCAGCGCGCTCCGCATGGCCGGCGGCAACGGCCGCGGCTCGTAGACGGGCAGGACGTGGCTCGGGACCGGTGCGTTCATCGCCGTCTCCTGATGCTGGCCGAGGCGGACCATTCTAGGCAGCCCCTGCCGCCGGCGCCGGGAACTGCGCCGTGCACCGGGGTCAACTCGCGGGCTCGAACGGCTGAGCGTGGTGCGATGATCCCGACACGCCCTTCCCGCCCCTGCCTGCCCGCATGCCCGCCTCCCGTGTCATCGTCGATCGCGGCGAGTTCATCGACGCGCTGCGGGCGCTGCGCCGCGGCCGGGTGATGGTCCGCGTCGGCGAACCCAGCGGCGGCTGCCTGCTCGACGGTGCGCCGCTGTACAGCGCGCACCGCACGCTGCTGCGCTACGAGCTGGTCGAGGAGTACGACAACCCGCAGGGCTTCCCCAGCGTTCGCTACTACCGGCTCAACCAGCGCGGCCGCGAGTTCGCCGAACGCGCCTGCGAAGCCTGGCGCCGGCGGCCGCTGCTCGAACGGCTCGCGGTGCGCTTCGCCGGTTGATCCGGGGTCGGGGCGGAGGATGGCCGTCGGGCAGCCGCCGGCGCCACCGGGCACAATCGACGCGATGGGACAGCGCCTGACGCAGATCGCCACCCGCACCGGTGACGACGGCAGCACCGGCCTCGGTGACGGCAGCCGGGTGCCGAAGGACCACTTGCGCGTGGCCGCGATGGGCGACGTCGACGAGCTGAACTCGTCGCTCGGCGTGCTGCTCGCCGAACCGCTGCCCGACGAGGTGCGCGAGCTGCTGGTCGTGATCCAGCACGAGCTGTTCAACCTCGGCGGCGAGCTGTCGATTCCCGGCTACGAACTGCTGAAGGACGAGGCCGTGCGGCATCTCGACGCCGCGCTGCGCCGCGGCAACGCGGTGCTGCCGCCGCTGCAGGAGTTCATCCTGCCCGGCGGCACGCGCGCCGCCGCGCTCGCGCATGTCAGCCGCACGATCGCGCGCCGGGCCGAGCGTGCGCTGGTCGCGCTCGGCGCAACCGAACCGGTGCGCGCCGCACCGCGGCAGTACCTGAACCGGCTGTCGGACCTGTTGTTCGTGCTGGCCCGTACCCTCAATCGCGCCAACCTCGACGGCCGCGGCGGCGACGACGTGTACTGGCGCTCCGAGCGCCTGGCCCGCTCGACCGACTGACGCGCGGGGTTCGGGACACCGACATCCCCGGTGCGGGGATGTCTCGACCCTGGGGCGGTGCTGGCGGTAGGGATTCTGCCGGCCCGCGACAACCGCCGTGCAGCCATGGGCAGACCGTGGCCGAGTCGACACCGCGCCCCGGCGCGTGGCCGGCACCCCCGGGGCCTGGGTTTGCCCGCAAGCATCTTCCTCGGAATAACCTTGTCGGCGCCGCGGGTTTATGCGATTCCGAGGGGAGTCCGGCCGGCGGCCTGGTCCACCCAGATGGAGATCGAGATGCAAGGGCGAAGGAACTCGAAGCCGGCGGTCGCGCTGGCGGTGCTGGTCGCGGTGCTGGCTGGATGCGCCGGCGACGACGACCCGGCGGCCGCCGGCGCCGGCGCCGGCGGCACGCTGACGATCGCGTCGGCGAACCCGGCCACGGAGAACACCACCGTCGACACCGCCAAGGCCGCGACCCTGGGCAACGACGCCCGCCTGGCCGACGGCTTCAGTGCCACTCTGTACTGCGATGTCCATGCCGAAGCGGCGCCGGGCGCCAGCGGTCGCGTGCACGCGGTGCAGGTCTACTTCCGCCAGAGCGACAAGGCGGCGCTGCACGTCAGCCTGGTGAGCAGCGCGACCGCCAGTGCGCCGCCGAGCTACGTGGTGTTCGACAACAACGGCGGCGCGCCGATCACGAACGTCACCGTGGACGCCGCGGCGCGCACCGTCGCCTTCAACGCCAAGGTCCTCGCCGGCAGCGCCGGCGAGGCGGGCACGCTGTCCGGCACCTTCGCCTTCGCGGCCAACGGCACCGGCGTCGCGGGCTGCGGCGTTTGAGGTCTTGCGGCGCGGCCGGCCGCGCCCGGCGGTGCGGGCGTCAGCCGCGCCGGGCGCGGACCGCGTCGCTCAGGACCTGCAGCAGTTGCCGCGAATCGTCCCAGCCGAGACACGCATCGGTGATGCTCTGGCCGTAGGCCAGCTTCGCCGGGTCGTCCTTGCCGGCGCTGAACTTCTGGCTGCCTTCGACGAGATGGCTCTCGACCATCACGCCGAAGATGCAGCGGCTGCCGGCCGCGAGTTGCGCGGCCACGTCACGCGCGACCTCGACCTGGCGCTCGTGCTGCTTGCTGCTGTTGGCATGGCTGCAGTCGATCATCAGCGCGCAGGGCAGTTTCGCGGCCTCGATCTCCCGGCAGGCCGCGGCGACATGCGCCGCGTCGTAGTTCGGCGCCTTGCCGCCGCGCAGGATGACGTGGCAGTCCTTGTTGCCGCGGGTCTCGACGATCGCGACCTGGCCGTTCTTGTGCACCGACAGGAAGTGATGCGGCCGCGCGGCGGCCTGGATCGCGTCGATCGCGATCTTGACGTTGCCGTCGGTGCCGTTCTTGAAACCCACCGGCGCCGACAGGCCCGAGGCCAGCTCGCGGTGCACCTGGCTCTCGGTGGTGCGCGCGCCGATCGCGCCCCAGCTGATCAAGTCGCCGATGTACTGCGGGCTGATCACGTCGAGGAACTCGCTGCCCGCCGGCATGCCCAGGCGGTTGATCTCGACCAGCAGCTGGCGGGCGATGCGCAGGCCCTCGTCGATGCGGTAGCTCTCGTCCAGGTACGGGTCGTTGATCAGACCCTTCCAGCCGACCGTGGTGCGCGGCTTCTCGAAGTACACCCGCATCACGATCTCGAGCGTGTCGGCGTACTGCTGGCGCAGCGGCAGCAGCCGGCGCGCGTACTCCAGCGCCGCGGCCGGGTCGTGGATCGAGCACGGGCCGATGATCGCCAGCAGCCGGTCGTCCTTGCCGTGCATGATCTGGCGCACCGACTCGCGGGTGCGCTTGATCAGCTTTTCCACCGGCGTGCCGGCGATCGGGAAGAAGCGGATCAGGTGCTCGGGCGGCGGCAGCGGCGTGACGTCGCGAATGCGCTGGTCGTCGGTCTCGCTGGTCTTCTCGCTCAGGGCGTAGCGGCCTTCGGTGTGGGTCGGTGCGCGCAGGTTCATCGAATGGCTCCTTCGTGTTCCGGGCCCGGCAGAAAAAAACCGCCGGGGTTGCCGGCGGTTGTCTGGTTGGCTCTGCGCTTCAGTGTCGTTCGACGCACGCAGGGTCGTCCAGCCGCCGGGGGCAGGCCCTAAACCCGTACGTAAAGAAGAAAGCGCACACCGGCTGCATCGCTCGAATGTTACACGACGCGATCCGACGCCGGCCTTACGCCGCCTGGGCGACGGCGCGCTTCGCGAGCACGCCGACCAGGTGCGCCCGGTACGCGGCGCTGGCGTGCAGGTCGGTGTTCAACCCGTCGGCGACGACCTGCAGGCCGTCGAGCGCGGCGGCCGACCAGCGCTTCGTCAGTGCCGCTTCGAACGCCGGCACGCGGAACACGACCGGCCCCGCGCCGGTGACCGCGACGCGGACGCCCTTCGGCCCCTGGCCGACGAACACGCCGACGAGCGCGAACCGCGACGCGGGCTGTTTGAACTTGGCGTACGCCGCGCGCTGCGGCAGCGGAAAGCTCACCGCGGTGATCAGCTCACCGGCTTCGAGCGCGGTCTCGTACAGGCCCTCGAAGAAGTCGTCGGCGGCGATCTCGCGCCGGTCGGTGTGCACGGTCGCGCCCAGACCCAGCACCGCGGCCGGCCAGCACGCGGCCGGGTCGTTCTGCGCCAGGCTGCCGCCGATCGTGCCGCGGCTGCGCACCGCCGGGTCGCCGATGCCGTCGGCGAGGCAGGCCAGGGCAGGGATGGCCTGCTGCACCTCGCTCGAAGCGGCGACCGCGGCGTGGGTCGTCGTCGCGCCGATGCGCAGCGTTTCGCCCTGCCGCGTGATGCCGGCAAGCCCCGCGCGGGCGAGGTCGACCAATGCCGAAGGCGCGGCCAGGCCGAGCTTCATCGTCGGCAGCAGCGACTGGCCGCCGGCGAGGTAGTTCGCATCGTCGGCAGCGGCGCGCAGGCGGACCGCGTCGGCAACCGAGGCGGGGCGGTGGAAGTCGAAGGGGTTCATCGTCTCGGTTCCTCGCGCCTGCTCAAGCCGCGCCGTGCAGCGCGCGCCAGACCCGCTCCGGCAGCAGCGGCATCTGCAGTTGCGCCGCGCGCTCGGCGGCGCCGGCGCGGGCGAGCGCGTCGATCACCGCGTTGACCGTCGCCGGCGTCGCGCCGATCGTGCCCAGTTCGCCGACGCCCTTGACACCGAGCGGGTTCGTCAGGCACGGCGTGCTCTGGTCGAGCCGGGTCTTGAACTCGCGCACGATGTCCACCCGCGGCAGCGCGTAATCCATCAGCGAGCCGGTCAGCAACTGGCCCGACTCGCGGTCGTGCACCACCTGCTCGCACAGCGCCTGGCCGATGCCCTGCACCGCGCCGCCGTCGAGCTGGCCGATCACGATCTTCGGGTTGATCACGCGGCCGACATCGTTCACCGACGCGTAAGCAACGACCGCCACCTCGCCGGTGTCGGGGTCGACCTCGACCTCGCAGACGTGGCTGCCGTTCGGCCAGCTCGGCGCCTGCACCGCGCTGGTCGAGTCGACGAACACCTGGCGGTCGGGCTGCTTCGCGGCGAGGTCGAACAGCCCGATGCGCCGGTCGGTGCCGGCGACGCGGAATTCGCCGGCGGCGTACTCGACATCGGCAGCGGCGACCTCGAGCGCGTCGGCGGCCAGCTCCTTCGCCTTGTCGACGGTGCGTTCGGAGGCGACCTTCACCGCCGAGCCGCCGACGAAGGCCGAGCGCGAGCCCGCGCTGCCGAAGCCGGTGCCGCGGTCGGTGTCGCCCTGGACGATGCGGACCTGGTCCAGCGGCACGCCGAAGACGTCGACGACGAGCTGCGCATAGCTGGTCGCGATGCCCTGGCCCATCGCCTGGGTCGCGCTGAAGACCTCGATCCAGCCGTCGCCCGAGACCTGCACGGTGACGCGTTCCTCGAACACGTTGCCGCTGGTCCATTCGAGGAAGGTCGCGAGGCCGCGGCCGCGCAGCTTGCCGCGCTGCTTCGACCCGGCGGCGCGGGCGTCGAAGCCGGCCCAGTCGGCGAGCTCGAGCGCCTGGCGCTGGATCTCGCCGAACCGGCCGCTGTCGTAGGTCTGCGCCATCGGGCTGGTGTAGGGCATCTGCTCGGGGCGGATGAAGTTGCGCCGGCGCAGCTCGGCCGGGTCGAGGTTCAAGCGGCGCGCGGCCTCGCTCATCAGCCGCTCGATGATGTAGATCGCCTCGGGCCGGCCGGCGCCGCGATAGGCGCCGGTCGGCGTCGTCGTCGTCAGCACCGCCTGCAGCTGCAGGTCGATCGCCGGGATGTCGTAGACGCTGGTCGACACCCACGGGCCGATCAGCAGCTGGATCAGCACGCCGACGGTGGTCGCGTAGGCGCCGACGTTGGCATTCGAGCGCACGCGCAGCGCGAGGATGCGGCCGTCGGCGTCGAGCGCCAGTTCGGCATGGCTGCGCAGGTCGCGGCCCTGGCCGGTGCTCAGGAACTCCTCGCCACGCTCGGCGGTCCACTTCACCGGCCGCTGCAGCGCGTGCGTGCAGTAGGCGACGACGATGTCCTCGGGGTACGCGCCGGTCTTCATGCCGAAGCCGCCGCCGACATCGCCGACGACGACGCGCACCTTGTCCGTCGGCCAGCCGAAGACCTCGTTGCACAGCGTGTCGCGCACGCCGCCGGGCATCTGGCTGCTCATGCGCAGCGTCACCTTGCCGGCGTCGAAGCTGCCGAGCACCGCGCGCGGCTCCAGCGGCGTCGGCGCGAGGCGCTGGTTGACGAGGTCGAGCGCGATCACATGCGCCGCCTTCGCGAACGCCGCGTCGGTGGCGGCGGCGTCGCCGTGGCGCATCGCGGCGGCAACGTTGCTCGCCGCGTCGTCCCAGACCTTCGGGGCGCCGTCGGCGAGCGCATCGTCGATCGTCGCCACTGCGGGCAGGTCTTCGTAGTCGACGCCGATCGCATCACGCGCCGCCCGGGCCTGGTCGGGCGTGTCGGCGACCACCGCGGCGACCACCTCGCCGACGTAGCGCACGCGGTCGACCGCGATCGCGTGGCGCGGGGTCTGCGGCGCCGGGCTGCCGCCCGGGCCGGGGAAGACCGGCTGCGAGCCGAGCGGCTTGGCGCCGGCGGCGACCAGGTCGGCGCCGGTGACGATCGTGATCACGCCCGGCAGCGCCTTCGCCGCCGCGGTGTCGATTCCCGAGATCCGGGCGTGCGCGTAGGGCGAGCGCAGGAAGACGAGGAAGGACTGCCCGGGCACCGACACGTCGTCGGTGAAGCGGCCGGCGCCGGCGACCAGCGCCGGGTCCTCGATGCGGGCGACCGACTGGCCGCTGCCGAAGCGCGTGGCGATGGTGTCGGTGCTCATGTCGCGCCCCCCTTCGCCATCGCCCCGGCCGCCTGCTTCACCGCGGCGACGATGTTCACGTAGCCGGTGCAGCGGCACAGGTTGCCTTCGAGCGCGTGTTCGATCTGCGCCTGGCTCGGGTTCGGCGTGCGTTGCAGCAGCGCGACCGACGCCATGATCATGCCCGGCGTGCAGAACCCGCACTGCAGGCCGTGGCAGTCGATGAAGGCCTGCTGCACCGGGTGGCGCTCACCGTCCTTCGCCAGCCCTTCGACCGTGGTCACGGCGGCACCGTCGGCCTGCGCGGCGAGCACCGTGCAGCTCTTCACCGGCTCGCCGTCGAGCAGCACCGTGCAGCAACCGCACTGGCTGGTGTCGCAGCCGACATGGGTGCCGGTCAGGCCGAGCTGGTCGCGCAGCACCTCGACGAGCAGGCCCCCCGCTTCGACCTGCAATCGCTGCGGCCGGCCGTTGACGGTGAGGTTCACGTCGATCATGGTCCGATGGGCGAAAAGCCGGGGAGCGCGGATCGTAGCGCGCGCGGCGGCGCGGTGCAGCGGTTAAGCTGGCCGGCGCCGCACAATCGCGCGACCCGGCGACACGAAGCCGGCGCCGAGACCCGGGCGACGAACGCGCAGAAGGAGACCTGCCGATGGATGCCAGCACCGACGCCACCCGACGCGAGCGCATCGACGCCCTGGCCGCCCTGGCCGGCCGCAGCGTCGACGCCGCCGCGCGGCCGCAGGTGGAAGCCTTTGCCCGCAGCTGGGCCGCGCACCTCGATGCCGACGACCTGGCCGCGCGCAGCACCGAGGACCTGCTCGGCGCGGTGCTGTCGTGCTGGCAGTTCGGCGCCGAACGCCAGCCGGGCACGGTGCGGCTGCGCGTGCTGAGCCCGACGCTGGCCGACAGCGGCTGGAGCACGCGCCACACCGTGCTGCAGGTGATCAACGACGACATGCCCTTCCTCGTCGATACGACGACGATGGAGGTGCACCGGCAGGGACTCACGCTGCACCTGATCGTGCACCCGGTGCTGGTCGCGCAGCGCGATGCACAGGGCCGGCTGCTGGGCCTGCGCGCGCTGCAGCCCGGCGAGAGCGCGCCCGACGGCCTGCGCGAATCGTGGATGCATGTCGAGGTCGACCGCCTGGTCGATGCGCAAGCCCGGGCCGAACTGGCGGCCGGCGTCGAGCGCGTGCTCGCCGACGTCCGCGCCGCGGTGCAGGACTGGCGGCCGATGCTGCAGCGGTTGCGCGCCGCGGCCGACGACCTGCAGCAGCCTCCGCCGTCGGTGCCCGCGGCGCTGGTGGCCGAGAGCCGCGCGTTCCTGCAGTGGCTGGCCGACGACCACTTCACGCTGCTCGGCTACCGCTGCCACGACCTCGTGGCCGAAGGCGGCGAGGACGGGCTGCGGCTGGTGCCCGACAGCGCGCTCGGCATCCTGCGCGCCGGCGCGCAGCAGATGTCGGCGAGCTTCGCCGCGGTGCCGCCGCAGGCGCGGGCGATGGCGCGCGCGCCGGCGCCGATGGTGCTGGTGACGCGCTCGAACACGCGCTCGACCGTGCATCGCCCCGGCTACTCCGACTACGTCGGCGTCAAGCGCTACGACGCCGACGGCCGCGTCATCGGCGAACACCGCTTCGTCGGCCTGTTCACGTCGACCGCGTACAGCGCGCGCGTCGGCGAGATCCCGCTGCTGCGCGAGAAGGTCGCGCGGGTGACCGCGCGCGCCGCGCTGCCGGACGGCGGCCACCTGGCCAAGGCGCTGGAGCACATCCTCGCCACCTACCCGCGCGACGATCTGTTCCAGATCGGCGAGGACGAGTTGTACGACACCGCACTCGGCATCCTCGCCGCGACCGAGCGCCAGCGGCTGCGGCTGTTCGTCTGGCGCGACCCGTACGAGCGTTTCGTCTCGTGCCTGGTGTACGTGCCGCGCGACGCCTACTCCACCGAGATGCGGCGCCGGTTCCAGGCGATCCTGCTGAAGGCTTTCGCCGGCACGCGCGCCGACTCCGAGGTGCAGCTCGGCGACACGATCCTGGCGCGCGCGCACTTCACGATCCGCACCCAGCCGGGCCAGGTGCCGCCGGTCGACACGCGCGAGATCGAGGCCGCGCTGGCGGCGGCCGCGCGGCGCTGGGACGACCAGCTGCGCGACGCGCTCGTCGACGAGGTCGGCGAGGCGCGCGGCCTCGAGCTGTTCAAACGCTGGGGCAGCGCGTTTCCGCAGGTGTACCGCGAGATCCACGGCGCGCGCGCGGCGGTGCCGGACGTGCTCAAGCTCGACGGCCTGAGCGCCGCATCGCCGCTGGCGCTGGCGCTGTACCGGCCGCTCGGCGTGAGCGCGAACCAGCTCGGCTTCAAGGTCTACCGGCGCGGCGCGACGGTGGTGCTGTCCGACAGCCTGCCGATGCTCGAGCACATGGGCGTGCGCGTGCTCGGCGAGGACAACTTCCGCCTGAAGCTCGACGCCGACGGCCACGACTTCGTCTCGCTGCACGACTTCAAGCTCGAGGCCGAGGTCGGCGACGACGTCGATCCGCAGCGCCTGGCGCGGCTGTTCGAAGACTGCTTCGCCCAGGTCTTCCGCGGCGAGGTCGAGAACGACGACTTCAACCGCCTGGTGCTGCGCGCCGGCCTGGCGGCGCGCGACGTCGTCGTGCTGCGCGCCTACGCGAAGTACTGCAAGCAGATCGGCTTCGCGCTGTCGCAGGCCACGATCGAAGCGACGCTGGCCGCGCATCCGCGCATCGCGCACATGCTCGTCAACCTGTTCCAGCGGCGCTTCGATCCCGGTGCGCACGACGACACGACGGCGGCGTCGCAGGTGAACGCGATCGAGCAGGCGCTGGACCGGGTCGCGAACCTGAACGAGGACCGCGTGCTGCGCCAGCTGCTCGGGCTGGTCCAGGCGACGCTGCGCACGAACCACTGGCGCACCGGCGTCGGCCACGGCGGCGCGGACGGCCCGGCGCGGCCCTTCCTGAGCCTGAAGTTCGACTCGGCGAAGGTGCCCGGGCTGCCGGCGCCGCGGCCGATGTTCGAGATCTTCGTCTACTCGCCTCGCTTCGAGGGCATCCACCTGCGCGGCGGCAAGGTCGCGCGTGGCGGCCTGCGCTGGAGCGACCGGCCGGAGGACTTCCGCACCGAGATCCTCGGCCTGGTCAAGGCGCAGATGGTGAAGAACACCGTGATCGTGCCGGTGGGCAGCAAGGGCGGCTTCGTGCTGAAGAAGGCGCCGCCGGCGGCCGACCGCGAGGCGTACTTGAAGGAGGGCGTGGCCTGCTACCAGGACTACCTGCGCGGCCTGCTCGACCTGACCGACAACCTCGTCGCCGGCCAGGCCGTGCCGCCGCCGCGGGTGCGGCGCCTCGACGGCGACGACCCGTACCTGGTCGTCGCGGCGGACAAGGGCACCGCGACCTTCTCCGACTACGCCAACGCGGTGTCGGCCGAGTACGGCCACTGGCTCGGCGACGCCTTCGCCTCCGGCGGCAGCGTCGGCTACGACCACAAGGCGATGGGCATCACCGCGCGCGGCGCGTGGGAGAGCGTCAAGCGCCACTTCCGCGAGCTCGGCCACGACACGCAGAACCAGGACTTCACCGTGGTCGGCGTCGGCGACATGTCGGGCGACGTGTTCGGCAACGGCATGCTGCTGTCGCGGCACATCCGACTGGTCGCGGCCTTCGACCACCGCCACGTGTTCATCGACCCCGCGCCCGACGCCGCCGCCACCTTCGCCGAGCGCCAGCGGCTGTTCGCGCTGCCGCGTTCGTCCTGGGCCGACTACGACCCGTCGCTGATCTCGGCCGGCGGCGGCGTCTGGTCGCGGGCCGAGAAGTCGATTCCGGTGTCGCCGCAGGCGCGCGCCGCGCTCGGCATCGCGGCGCCGGACGGCGACCTGCGGCTGCCGCCGAACGAGCTGTTGAGCGCGATCCTGAAGGCGCCGGTGGACCTGCTCTACAACGGCGGCATCGGCACCTACGTCAAGGCGAGCGACGAGTCGCACGCCGAGGTCGGCGACCGGGCCAACGACGCCATCCGGATCGACGGCGCGCGGCTGCGCTGCCGGGTCGTCGGCGAGGGCGGCAACCTCGGCTTCACCCAGCGCGGCCGGATCGAGGCCGCGCGCGCCGGCGTGCGCCTGTACACCGACGCGATCGACAACTCCGCCGGCGTCGACACCTCGGACCACGAGGTCAACATCAAGATCCTGCTCGGCCTCGCGGTCGCCGACGGCGAGATGACCGAGAAGCAGCGCAACGCGCTGCTGCCGAAGATGACCGACGACGTCGCCGCGCTGGTCCTGGCCGACAACTACTACCAGACGCAGGCGCTGTCGATCGCGCGGCGCGAAGGGGCCGCGCTGCTCGACGAGCAGCTGCGCTTCATCCGCCATCTCGAGCGCGCGGGGCGGCTCGACCGCGCGGTCGAATTCCTGCCCGGCGACGAGGCGATCGAGCAGCGCCGCGCGCAGGGCGAGGGGCTGACCACGCCGGAGCTGGCGGTGCTGCTGGCCTACGGCAAGATGTGGCTGTCCGACGAACTGGTCGCCTCCGACCTGCCGGAGGACCCATGGGTCGGGCAGACGCTGCAACGCTACTTCCCGCCGCTGCTGCGCGCGCAGTTCGAGGCCTACATCCCGCGCCATCCGCTGCGGCGCGAGATCATCGCCACCCACGTGCTGAACCGGATGGTCAACCGGGTCGGCCCGACCTTCGTGCACCGGCTGACCGAGACCACCGGCGCGGCGCCGCCGCAGATCGTGCGCGCCTACCTCGCCGCGCGCGACGTGTTTTGCTTCGGCCCGCTGTGGAAGCGGATCGAGGCGCTGGACGCGAAGGTGGACGACGCGCTGCAGGCGGCGATGACCCAGCGGCTGAAGGACACGCTGCCGCGCGCGGTGACCTGGTTCCTGCACCCGCGCCGGCTGGCGGAGCCGATGCAGGGGCTGATCGACCGGCTGACGCCCGCGGTGGCCACGCTGCGCCGGCGCCTGGAGGCGGCGGCCGCGGCCTACGACGTGGTCGCGGCCTGGACCGCGGGCGGCGTGCCGGCCGACCTGGCCTGCGCGGTCGCGGCCACCGAGGGCCTGTACGACGCGCTCGACATCGCCGAGATCGCCGAGGGCACCGAACAGCCGCTGGACGACGTCACCGACCTGCACCGCGACATCGGCACCCGGCTCGGCCTGCGCCAGCTGCGGCGCCGGATCGACGCGCTGCCCGACGACAGCCACTGGGACCACCTGGCGCGGATCGCGCTCGGCGACGACCTGGCCGCGCTGCAGCGCGCGATCACGCTCGAGGTGCTCGCGGTCGGCCGGGGCAGCGTCGCCGAGCAGTTGCAGGCCTGGGAAGCCGAAAACCGCGGCGAACTGGATTCGGTGCAGCGCTCGCTGGCCGAGCTGGGCGAAGCGAAGACGGTGGACCTGGCGATGTTGTCGGTGGCGATGCGCAAGCTGCGCAACCTGGCCTGACGGCCGTGGCCGAGATCGCGCTCGAGGGTCTGGCCTGGCTCGGGCTGATCGCCTGCCTGGCGGCGCTGCTGTGGCAGCGGCTGGCGGCGCGCCGGCCCGGGCCGTGGCG
>JAFLDG010000082.1 GCA_017302495.1 Burkholderiales bacterium | reverse complement strand
CCCGGCGCGGGCGAAGACCCGCTCGCGCGCTACCGGGCGAAGCGCGACTTCGTGCGGACCGGCGAGCCGCGCGGCGCGGCCGGCGAAACCGGCCGCGGCCGGGCTTCGTTCGTCGTCCAGAAGCACCAGGCGAGCCGGCTGCACTACGACCTGCGGCTCGAACTGGACGGGGTGCTCGTGTCGTGGGCGGTGCCGAAGGGGCCGAGCTTCGACCCCGCCGACAAGCGGATCGCGATCCACGTCGAGGACCATCCGCTCGACTATGCGGGTTTCGAAGGCACGATCCCGCCGCGCCAGTACGGCGCCGGCATGGTCATCGTCTGGGACCGCGGCACCTGGGAGCCGCAGGCCGACCCGCGCCAGGGCCTGAAGGTCGGCAAGCTGCTCTTCGACCTGCACGGCCAGAAGCTGCACGGCCGCTGGGAGCTGGTGCGCATCGCCAAGCCCGGCGACCGACAGGACGCCTGGCTGCTGCTCAAGAAACGTGATGCCTTCGCCCGGCCGCGTGCCGAGTACGACGTGGTCAGCGCGCTGCCCGACAGCGTGATCGCCCGGCCGCTGAAGCCCTCGCCGAGCGCCGGCGGCGGTCCGGCGGGGGCGGTGGAGGCGCCGCTGCCGGCGACGCTGGCGCCGCAGCTCGCGAGCCTGGCGGCCGCGGCGCCGACTTCAGGCGACTGGAGCTGGGAAATCAAGCTCGACGGCTACCGGCTGCTGGCGCGCATCGACGGCGATGCGGTGCGCCTGTTCACGCGCGGCGGCCACGACTGGTCGGCGAAGATGCCGGCGCTGGTGCGCGCGCTGCGCGGGCTCCGGCTGAAGACGGCCTGGTTGGACGGCGAGATCGTCGTGCTCGGCGGCGACGGCACGCCCGACTTCCACGCGCTGCAGAACTCCTTCGACCTGCGGCACACCGAAGCGATCGTTTACTTTCTGTTCGACCTGCCTTACTTGGAAGGGTACGACCTGCGTGCGGTGCCGCTCGTCGCGCGCCGCCGGCGGCTGCAGCAGCTGCTCGACGACCGGCCGCAGCCGCAGTTGCGCTTCAGCGCGGATTTCGACGCCGCGCCGGCCGCGATCCTCGAATCGGCGCGCCGCATGGGGCTCGAGGGCGTGATCGCGAAGCGCAAGGACGCGCCCTACGAATCGCGCCGCACCGAGACCTGGCTGAAGCTGAAGAACAAGCGGCGGCAGGAGTTCGTGATCGCCGGCTACACCGACCGCGCGAGCGGCGAGGCCGAGGTCGGCAGCCTGCTGCTCGGCGTGCACGACGAACAGCAGCGGCTGGCCTATGTCGGCAACGTCGGCACCGGCTGGACCGCGGCGACCGCGGCGCGGTTGAAGTCGCAGCTCGAGCGGATCGAGGCCGCCGAGTCACCTTTCGGCGCGACGCCGCTGCGCAAGCACCGCTGGGCGACACGCGACCCGGCGCAGCAGCACTGGGTGCGGCCGCTGCGGGTCGCCGAGGTCGAGTTCGCCGACTGGACGCCCGACGGCCAGGTGCGCGAAGCGAAGTTCGTCGCGCTGCGCGCCGACCGCGACCCGGCGTCGGTGCGGCGCGAACGCAGCGTCGTACCCGGCGGGCCGGCGCCTCTGGCCGCGGGTGGCGGCGGGTCCGGCGGCAGCGTGGTGGCCGGCGTCAAGGTCTCGCACCCGGACCGGGTGATCGACCCGAGCACCGGCGTCACCAAGCTCGAGCTGGTGCGCTACTACGCGTCGGTGGCCGAGTGGATGCTGCCGCACCTGCGGGGGCGGCCGTGCTCGCTGGTGCGCGGGCCCGAAGGCGTCGCCGGCGAGCTGTTCTTCCAGAAGCATGTCGAGTCGCTGCAGGCGGCCGGCCTCCGCGAGCTCGACGCCGCGCTCTGGCCCGGCCATGCGCCGCTGCTCGAACTGCCGTCGGCCCAGGCCCTGGTCGCGGCGGCGCAGATGAACGTGATCGAGTTCCACACCTGGAACGCGACCGCGCGCCGCATCGACCGGCCCGACCGGATGGTCTTCGACCTCGACCCCGGCGACGGCGAGCGCTGGGCGCGGGTGCTCGAAGCCGCGACGCTGGTACGCGGGCTGCTTCAGGAGCTGGGCCTGCGCAGCTGGCTCAAGACCAGCGGCGGCAAGGGCCTGCACGTGGTGGTGCCGCTGACCCCACGCGCCGACTGGGAAGTGGTCGCAAACTTTTCGCAGGCGGTGGTGCAACGGCTGGCGCGGGTCATCCCGCAGCGCTTCGTCGCGAAGAGCGGCAGCGCGAACCGGGTCGGCCGGATCTTCGTCGACTACCTGCGCAACCGCCACGGCGCGACGACCGCGGCGGCGTTCTCGGTGCGTGCCCGGCCGGGGCTCGGCGTATCGATGCCGGTGGCCTGGGACGACCTGGGCACGCTGAAGCGCGGCGACCAGTGGACGCTGCGCACCGCGCGCGAGCACCTGTCGTTCCAGGCGGCCGACCCGTGGGCGGACTACTGGACGCAGCGGCAGACGCTGACGGCCGGCCTCAAGGCGTTGGGGCTGAAGCGGTGAGGCCGAGCAGCGCGGCGGCGTAGGCGGGGGCCGTTGGTTCGTGCATGAAGTAAGCGTACGCCTCCTGCCAGCGCGTTGCGGAAAGGCGTTCTGCCCAGGCCGCCAGGTCGGCGTCGGCGTACTGCTCCAGGCGCAGCCGCAGATAGCCCCAGGGCGCGGTCTCGACCAGCGGCGGCGGCAGGCTGTCCTCGCGTTCGGACAGGCACAGCGCGGCCCCGGCGCCGCGCAACGCGGTGTAGACCGAGTCGTCGAACCAGCTGTCGTGCCGGAACTCGAAGGCGGCGCGGTGGCCGGCCGGCAGCAGCGCGAGGAAGTCGACCAGCCGCGGCAGGTCTTTCTTCAGGTTCGGCGGCAACTGGAACAGCACCGGCCCGAGCTTGGGCCCGAGCGCACCGAGCCGGTCGTACAGGTAGGCCAGCGGCTCGGCCACCGTCTCCGGCTTCAGCCGGCCGAGGTGCGTGATGCGGCGCGAAGCCTTGATCGCGAAGCGGAACTGCGGCGGCGTGGCTTCGGCCCAGTGCGCGAGCACCGCCGTCTTCGGCATCTGGTAGAAGCTGTGGTTGATCTCGACCGTCGGCAGCCGCTCGGCGTAGAAGCCGAGCATCGCGTCGGCCGCCAGCTTCGGCGGGTAGAAGACGCCCTTCCACTCGGCGAACGAATAGCCGCTGGCGCCGGCGAGGAGCTTCGGCATGGGCATCGCGGGACTCCCGCAGTGACGATCCCGAGATGATGCTCGCATGGGCGGCGCGACGGGGCGTCTGCCAGGGATTCGTCCCCGTCGGCGCGGGCGCGGGCTGGCTCACGGCGACCGCAGCGCCCAGCGACCCCGATGGCCTGCCGCCTCGGCTGCAGAACGCCGCCGCCACCGTCGTGCTGGCCCGCTACCACCATTGCTCGTCCCGCGTCTCTGGCACGAGTGGCGCTCCGAGTCGGGTTCGGCTGCCACGGCGCCGAGCTAGGCCGATGCTCGCCGAGGGCCCTCGCCGTCGGGGCCTCGTGTTCTCCTGTCAGACGTCGATATTCCCCGCCCGCAGCGCATTGCCCTCGATGAAATCCCGCCGCGGCTCGACCTCGTCGCCCATCAGCATCGTGAACACGCGGTCGGCCTCGATCGCGTCGTCGATCTGCACGCGCAGCAGGCGGCGCACGGCCGGGTCCATCGTCGTCTCCCACAGCTGCCCGGGGTTCATCTCGCCCAGCCCCTTGTAGCGCTGGCGGCTGACCACGTTCTCGGCCTGCGCCATCAGCCAGGCCATCGCGCTGCGGAAGTCGGCCACCTTCTGTTCCTTCTGCCGCTCGCCGTCGCCGCGCCTGACCAGCGCGTCGGGCCCGAGCAGGCCGTGGAAGGTCTGGCCGGCCCGGCTCAGCGCCTCGTAGTCGGCGCCGTGCACGAAGTCCGGCGTGATCACGCTGCTCTTGAGGTTGCCGTGGTGGCGGCGGCTGATGCGCAGCAGGTGCTTGTCGCTGCGGGCATCGAACTCGGCCGCGACCTCGGCCTCCTGCAGCGCCGCCTGCAGCGCGGCCGCGCTCGCTTCGGCCGCCGCGGCGGTGTCGAGATCGAGCTTCAGGCCGTCGGCGATCGCGCGCAGCGCGGCCACGTCCATCCAGTTGCTCAGGCGCTCGACCACCGCGTTGGCCACCAGGTACTGGCGCGCCAGCTCCTCGAGCGCGCTGCCGCTGATCGCGGGCTTGCCGTCGCCCGGCTCGACGCCGGCGCCGTCGAGCGCCACCTTCAGCAGGTACGCATCGAGCTCGGCGCCATCCTTCAGGTACTGCTCCTGCTTGCCGTGCTTGACCTTGTACAGCGGCGGCTGCGCGATGTAGACATGGCCGCGTTCGACCAGCTCCGGCATCTGCCGGAACAGGAAGGTCAGCAGCAGCGTGCGGATGTGCGCGCCGTCGACGTCGGCGTCGGTCATGATGATGATGCGGTGGTAGCGCAGCTTGGCGACGTCGAAATCGTCGCCGCCGGTGCCCTTGCCGATGCCGGTGCCGAGCGCCGTGATCAGGGTCAGGATCTCGTTGCTGGTGAGCAGCTTCTCGTAGCGCGCCTTCTCGACGTTCAGGATCTTGCCGCGCAGCGGCAGGATCGCCTGGAACTTGCGGTCACGCCCCTGCTTGGCGCTGCCGCCGGCGCTGTCGCCCTCGACGATGTAGATCTCGCTGTAGCGCGGGTCCTTCTCCTGGCAGTCGGCGAGCTTGCCGGGCAGGCCCATGCCGTCGAGCACGCCCTTGCGGCGCGTCATTTCGCGGGCCTTGCGCGCGGCTTCGCGCGCGCGTGCGGCTTCGACGATCTTGCCGCAGATGATCTTCGCGTCAGCCGGGTTCTCGAGCAGGTAGTCGGCGAGCGCCTTGCCGACCACCTCCTCCACCGGGCCGCGCACCTCGCTGCTGACCAGCTTGTCCTTGGTCTGGCTGCTGAACTTCGGCTCCGGCACCTTCACGCTCAGCACGCAGCACAGGCCTTCGCGCATGTCGTCGCCGCTGATCTCGACCTTGGCCTTCTTCGCCAGCTCGTTGTCCTCGATGTACTTGTTGATCACCCGCGTCATCGCCGCGCGCAGGCCGGTCAGGTGCGTGCCGCCGTCGCGCTGCGGGATGTTGTTGGTGAAGCACAGCACGTTCTCGCTGTAGCCGTCGTTCCACTGCATCGCCACTTCGGCGGCGATCGTCGTGCCCTGCTCGCTGGCGCGCTCGCCGAGGGCATGGAACACGGTCGGGTGCAGCACCTTCTTGCCCTGGTTGATGAACTCGACGAAGCCCTTCACGCCGCCGGCGAAGGCGAAGTCGTCCTGGCGCTGGCTGCGCTCGTCGAGCAGGCGGATGCGCACGCCGTTGTTCAGGAACGAAAGCTCGCGCAGCCTTTTCGCGAGCACGTCGTAGTGGAAGTCGATGTTCGAGAAGATCTCGAGGTCGGGCAGGAAGTGGACTTCGGTGCCGCGCTTCTCGGTCTCGCCGAGGACCTTCATCGGGCTGACGCTCGAGCCGTCGCGCTGCTCGATCACCCGGTCCTGCGGCACACCCTGGCGGAACTCCATGAAGTGCACGCGGCCGTCGCGGCGCACGGTCAGCCGCAGCCACTTGCTCAGCCCGTTGACGCAGCTGACGCCGACCCCGTGCAGCCCGCCCGAGACCTTGTAGCTGTTCTGGTTGAACTTGCCGCCGGCGTGCAGCTCGGTCAGCGCGATCTCGGCCGCCGAGCGCTTCGGTTCGTGCTTGTCGTCCAGCTTCACGCCGGTGGGGATGCCGCGGCCGTTGTCGACGACGCTGATCGAGTTGTCGGTGTGGATCGTGACGACGATATCGTCGCAATGGCCGGCCAGCGCCTCGTCGATCGAGTTGTCGACCACCTCGAACACGAGGTGGTGCAGCCCGGTGCCGTCGCTGGTGTCGCCGATGTACATGCCCGGGCGCTTGCGCACCGCTTCCAGGCCTTCGAGGATCTGGATGCTGCCTTCGCCGTAGGCGTCGGCCGGCTTCGGATCGGGGCTTTGCGCGTCGCTCATGCATTCGAGGCCGCGAAAGCGGCCGCCTCGTCATTCAAACCGGAACCCCCCGCTCGGCGGGGGGCAGGGGGTGCCCGACGTTCGGCATCGGGCGGATGCCGATGCGCATCCTTCAGATGCGCATCGGCATCACCACGTACTTGAAGCCGGGGTCGCCGGGCACCGTGAAGAGGGCGCTTGCCGCCGAGTCCTGCAGCTCGAGCTTGACCATCTCGGCATCCATGTTCGCCAGCGCATCCATCAGGTAGGTGACGTTGAAGCCGATCTCGATCGCATCGCCCTCGTAGTCGACCTCGAGCTCCTCCTTCGCCTCCTCCTGCTCGGCGTTGCTCGACGCGATGCGCAGCGCGCCCGGCTCGACGTTCAGGCGCACGCCCTTGAACTTCTCGCTCGTGAGGATCGCGGCGCGCTGCAGACTGGCCAGCAGCGGCGCGCGGCCCAGCACCAGCGCGTTCTTGTGGTTCTTCGGGATCACGCGGTTGAAGTCCGGGAACTTGCCTTCGACCAGCTTGGTGACGAACTGCATGCCGCTGAACTCGAAGCGCGCCTGGTTGCCGGCGAACTGCATCTGGATCGGCGTGTCCTCGTCGCGCAGCAGGCGCTGCAGCTCGAGCACCGTCTTGCGCGGCAGGATCACCTCCTGCTTCGGGATCTCGGCCTCGAGTTTCGCCTGCGCCAGCGCGAGGCGGTGGCCGTCGGTGGCCACCAGCGTCAGCTGCTTGCCTTCGGCGATGAACAGGATGCCGTTCAGGTAGTAGCGGATGTCGTGCACCGCCATCGCGAAATGCACCTGGTTGACCAGATGGCGCAGCGTCTTCTGCGGCACCGCGAACGCGGGGCCGAAGTCGGCCGCCTCGTTCACCAGCGGGAAGTCCTCGGCCGGCAAGGTCTGCAGCGTGAAGCGGCTCTTGCCGGCCTGCAGCGTGAGCTTGTTCTGCGCCGCGCTCAAGGAGACCAGCTGGTCGGCCGGCAGCGCGCGCAGGATGTCGATCAGCTTGCGCGCGCCGACGGTGGTCGAGAAGTTCCCGTCGTCACCGCCGAGTGCCTGCGTGGTGCGCACCTGGATCTCGAGATCGCTGGTGGTGAACTCGATCGCATCGCCGCTCTTGCGCAGCAGCACGTTGGCCAGGATCGGCAGCGTGTGGCGCCGCTCGACGATGCCGGCCACGGCCTGCAGTGCGCCGAGGATCTTTTCCTGTGCTGCCTTCAAGACGATCATGTCTTCCTCTGAATCCCTTAGTACTGGTAGTAGGCCGTCGCCGGGCCTGTGGAGAACGCTATTTTCGCCTGTCCGATCAAGGCTTTAGGGGCTGGCGAACCCTGTGGGCCGGGGGCGGGAGCGGCTGGGGAGCCGGCGACAACAACTCGGCTGCGGCGGCGTCGGCTGTGGACAGGGTCTCGGTTGTCTGGAAGTTGTCCCCAGTCTTGTGCCTTGACGCGGGACGGCTGTTCGTGCTGGTTCACAAGGGTCGCACAACGGCGGCGCTGCCGGCTGCGGTTCAACCCTTCAACGTCTGCTCGAGCACGTGCAGCTGCTGGTTCAGTTCGGTGTTCTTGCCGCGTTCGGTACCGATCTTGCGCACCGCGTGCAGCACGGTGGTGTGGTCGCGGCCGCCGAACAGTTCGCCGATCTCGGGCAGGCTCTTCTGCGTCAGCTCCTTGGCCAGGTACATCGCGATCTGCCGCGGCCGGGCGATCGAGGCCGGGCGCTTCTTGCTGTACATGTCAGCGACCTTGATCTTGTAGAAGTCGGCCACCGTCTTCTGGATGTTCTCGACGCCGATCTGCCGGTTCTGGATCGACAGCAGGTCCTTCAGGGCCTCGCGCGCGAGGCCGATGTTGATCTCCTTCTGGCTGAAGCGGCTGTAGGCCAGCACCTTGCGCAGCGCACCTTCGAGTTCGCGCACGTTGGCGCGCACGTTCTTCGCAACGAAAAAGGCGACGTCCTCGGGCATGGTCGCGCCGTCGGCCTCGGCCTTCTTGATCAGGATCGCGACCCGCATCTCCAGCTCGGGCGGCTCGATCGCCACCGTCAGCCCGGCATCGAAGCGGCTGGTCAGCCGCTCGTCGATGTCGACCAGCCCCTTCGGGTAGGTGTCGCTGGTCATGATGATGTGCGCGCGCTTGGCCAGCAGCGCCTCGAAGGCGTTGAAGAACTCCTCCTGCGTGCGCTCCTTGCCGGCGAAGAACTGCACGTCGTCGATCAGCAGCAGGTCCAGGTTGTGGTACTTCGCCTTCAGCTCGTCGAAGGTCTTGCGCTGGTAGTTGCGCACCACGTCGCTGATGAACTGCTCGGCGTGCAAATAGAGCACGCGGGCGTCGGGCCGGTCCTTCAGCAGCGCGTTGCCGACCGCATGCACCAGGTGCGTCTTGCCGAGGCCGACACCGCCGTAGATGAAGAGCGGGTTGTACATCTGCCCGGGCGCGCCGGCCACGTGCAGCGCGGCGGTGCGCGCCATCTGGTTCGCCCGGCCGGGGACGAGCGTGTCGAAGGTCAGCGCCGGATTCAGCTTGTGCCGGGTCGCGGCCGGCACCGGTGCCGGGATGTCGGCCGTCCCGGCGTCGCCCGGCGGCAGCGCGATCTGCGAGACGGCCGCACCTTGGTCGCGGCGCAGCGGCGCGGCGGCCGCCACCCGCTGCGCCGGATCGCGCGGGGCCAGCGCCAGCTCCAGCCGAACCGGGTGCTCGGCCAGATCGCTGAGCACCTGCTCGATCATCCCGGCGTACTGCGAGCGGATCCAGTCGAGCTTGAAGCGGTTCGGCACCCGCAAGCTGGCCACCGTGCCCGCTTCGACACCGTTGGCGCCGAACTCGGCCGGCGCCAACGTCCGGATCCAGGTGTTGAATTGTTGTTCGGGCAACTGCGCTGCGAGACGTTCGCAGGCACGTTGCCAGAGATCGGCGAACATGTGGAGAAGTATTCGATCGGGGGCCGGCATTGTAGGCATGGGCAGCCGGCGAAGACGCAGTTATCCACAGTCGCGGGGCCTGCGTCAATCCGCGCCCGGACCCGCGTTGTCCGGTGCAAGTGTTTGACCCGAAAGGGTCTTTTTGGTCTAATCGAGAGTTTCCCGGATCACCGCGAACTTGCTCACGATTGTGTTGCCCGGGCAACGCCATGAGCAATCAGGGGGGCCGGGCCAAGCGACGAGTCCGAGCAGAGCAGAGGCCGGCCAGGATCGAAGCCTGATCCTGCCCCGTGCCGGGGCAGCGGCGCAGGCGGACGCCGGCCCCGGTCCGGCGGGCCGGGTCGGTGAACCTGCCTCAGCCCGCCCCGGGGAACGCCTGCTGTGCGAAGCCCTCGGGCCTCGGCACTTGCATCACCACCTGCGAACAGCACCGGCTGCGAGCGGGTTCAACCAGGAACAACGATGAAACGCACCTATCAGCCATCCAAAGTCCGCCGTGCCCGCACCCATGGTTTCCTGGTGCGGATGAAGACCCGCGGCGGCCGCGCGGTCATCAACGCGCGCCGGGCGAAGGGCCGGAAGCGCCTGGGCCTCTGAGGCCACGCTGCCCGCCGCAGCGGCAGCCGGCGCATGATCCGCCGCCTGCAACAGCGCCGCGACTTCGAACGCCTGCTCGCCGTGCCGCCCTGCCTGCGGAGTGCTCACTTCGCTGTCCACTATCTGGCAGCGGGGCCGTTGCCCTCCCGAAGGGCACTCAGGCATCACCGCATGCAGTTGTTATCCACATTCTCTTCCACAAATGCTGACGAGACTGTGGATAACCCGCCAGGACAGATCTGGCTCGGGCAGGTGCTGCCCAAGCGTCACGCGGCCCGCGCGGTGACGCGCAACCTGCTGCGTCGCCAGGTGCGCGCGGCCGTCGCGCGGCACGAAGGCAAGCTCGCGCCCGGTCTGTGGCTGGTGCGGCTGTCGCGGCCTTTTGCCGTAGGCGACTTCCCGTCCGCCGCATCGCCGGCGCTGCGCCGGATGGCCGCGAGCGAGCTGGACCAGTTGTTCGCCCGGGCCGGCCGATGAGCGCCGGGCACGCGGCCACTCGGCCCGGCGGCCCGGTGCAGCGGCTGCTGCTGCTGCTGGTGCGCGGCTACCGCTTCTTCCTCAAGCCTTGGCTGGGCAATGCCTGCCGCTTCGAGCCCACCTGCTCGGCCTACGCGCTCGAGGCGCTGGAGCGCCATGGTGCGCTCGGCGGCAGCTGGCTCGCCGCCGGCCGGCTGCTGCGCTGCCACCCCTGGTGTGCCGGCGGCTGCGATCCGGTGCCGGGCGCGCCGCCGCGGCTGTTCACCCGGCTCGGCCTGGTGCCGAGCGATCCGTCCCGAACCCACGACCCCGAGCCCACATGACCGATATGCGCCGCACCCTGTTGTGGGTGGTCTTCACGATGTCGCTGGTGCTGCTGTGGGATGCGTGGAACAAGCACACCGGCGCGCCGTCGATCTTCGGCGGCTCGCCGCGGCCGGCTGCGGGGGCGGGCAGCGCACCGCCGTCGCCGGCCTCGGCCGGCGTGCCGGTGGCGGCGGCCGGCTCGGCGGCGGCTGCCGGCGCCGCCGCGCCCGGGCTGCCGGCGGCCCCGGCCGCGCCGCCCGCCCCGCCGACCGGCGAGCGCATCACGCTGACCACCGATGTCGTGAAGGCGACCTTCGACCCGGTCGGCGGCACGCTCGTGCGGCTCGAGCTGCTGGGCTACAAGGACACGGTGCACCACGCCTGGTACCAGCCCTTCGTCGAACTCTTCTCCAGCAGCGCGAAGCCGCCGGCGCCGCGCAACGTGGTGCTGTTCGAGCAGGACCCGAAGCGCACCTATCTGGCGCAGACCGGCGTGATCACCGCGCAGCCGGGCGTCGCGCTGCCGAACCATCTGACGCCGATGGCCGCCGCGGCCGGCGAGCGCGAACTGCGCGACGGCGCGAACGAACTGGTGCTGCGCTTCGAGTCGCCGTCGGTGGACGGCGTGAAGCTCGTGAAGACCTACACCCTGCGCCGCGGTGAGTACACGATCGGCGTCACCCACGAACTGGTCAACCAGGGCGATCGGCCGGTGTCGCCGCAGCTGTACCTGCAGCTCGCGCGCGACGGCCAGCCGCCGGAGGGCGAGTCGTCGTTCTACTTCACCTTCACCGGCCCGGCGCTGTACACCGACGCGACCAAGTTCGTGAAGGTCGACTTCAAGGACATCGAGAAGGGCAAGGCCGAGATCCCGAAGAGCGCCGGCGACGGCTGGATCGGCATGGTCCAGCACTACTTCGCGTCGGCCTGGCTGCTGCCCGGCGACGAAGCGCGCGAGTTCCGCGTGCAGAAGGTGGCGGACAACCTGTACGCGATCGCGATGGTGCTGCCGATGGGCGAGGTCTCACCCGGCAGCAGCAAGCTGCTGAAGGCGACGCTGTTCGCCGGCCCGCAGGAGGAGAACGCGCTGGCCGCGCTCGCCCCGGGGCTGGAGCTGGTCAAGGACTACGGCTGGTTCACGATCCTGGCCAAGCCGCTGTTCTGGCTGCTCGACAAGCTGCACGGCGTGCTCGGCAACTGGGGCTGGTCGATCGTCGCGCTGGTGGTGCTGCTGAAGATCGCGTTCTACTGGCTCAACGCCAGCGCCTACCGTTCGATGGCGAAGATGAAGGCGGTCGCGCCGCGCATGACCGAGCTGCGCGAGCGCTACAAGGACAAGCCGCAGCAGATGCAGCAGGAGATGATGCGCATCTACCGCGAGGAGAAGGTCAACCCGCTCGGCGGCTGCCTGCCGATCCTGGTGCAGATGCCGTTCTTCATCGCGCTGTACTGGGTGCTGCTGAGCAGCGTCGAGATGCGCGGCGCGCCGTGGATCGGCTGGATCCACGACCTGGCGCAGCCCGATCCGTACTTCATCCTGCCGCTGCTGATGACCGCGTCGACGCTGTTCCAGACCTGGCTGAACCCGACCCCGCCCGACCCGGTGCAGGCGCGCATGATGTGGATCATGCCGCTGATGTTCTCGGTGATGTTCTTCTTCTTCCCGGCCGGGCTGGTGCTGTACTGGCTGACGAACAACATCCTGTCGATCGCGCAGCAGTGGTACATCAACCGCAAGCTCGGCGTGATGAAGTAACCGCTGCGGCGGACCGGTCGACGCGCGGCCCCGCGTTCGCGGGATGACAGTCGCGGCACGCCGGATCAGCATGTGCGCAAAGGCACAGCAGCGGCCGGCGCGTCACTCAACGGGCGCACCGCGTCGCCGATGAGCCTGCAGGGCCGCCCTTCGCGGCGGCCCACCGTTCATGCGGGGCAGACTCGGCTGCCCGCACGAACCCGGCGGGCCAGCCAACGCCCGTCGGGTCCCCGTGCCCTCGGCCGACTCGCGGAGCGTGAAGCCGGCGTCGGCCGGGCGGCCACGCCGACGCTCCCCCCCGCGCCAACGCCTGCAGCGGGCCCGCACGATCCCACCGGAACGTGCGGGCCCTGAACTGCGCAGGTCGTGCCCGGCGAACACCCCGCGGCGACGGCTACGATGCAAGCTGTGTTGTCGCGCCACGCCGCTCCGATTGCCGCCGTGGCAACCGCCCCGGGCCGCGGCGCAGTCGGCATCGTGCGGCTGTCGGGCCGGGATCTGGCCCCGCTCGTGCAGTTGTTGTGCGGGCGGCTGCCGGTGCCGCGGCAGGCGCTCTACACCGGCTTCCGCGACGCCGCCGGCGGCGTGATCGACCACGGCCTGGCGCTGTACTTTCCGGCGCCGCATTCGTACACCGGCGAGGACGTGCTCGAACTGCAGGTGCATGGCGGGCCGGTGCTGCTGCAGTTGCTGCTCGCGCGCTGCCTCGAGGCCGGCGCCGACCGCGGCCTGCGCCCGGCCGAGCCGGGCGAATTCACCGAGCGCGCGTTCCGGAACGGCAAGCTCGACCTGGCGCAGGCGGAGGCCGTCGCCGACCTGATCGACGCCGGCACCGAAGCGGCCGCGCGCTCGGCGGCCCGCTCGCTCGACGGCGTGTTCTCGCGCCAGGTCGATGGGCTGCACGGCCAGCTGGTCGAGCTGCGGCTGCTGGTCGAGGCGACGCTGGACTTCCCGGAAGAGGAGATCGACTTCCTGCAGCGGGCCGACGCCCGCGGCCGCCTGCAGGCGATCGCCGCGGCACTCGATGCGCTGCTCGACGACGCCCGCCAGGGCGTGCTGCTGCGCGACGGTATGCAGGTCGTTCTCGCCGGCCAGCCCAACGTCGGCAAGAGCTCGCTGCTGAACGCGCTGGCTGGCGCCGAACTCGCGATCGTCACGCCGGTGCCCGGCACCACGCGCGACCGGATCGCGCAGTCGCTGCAGATCGAGGGCGTGCCGCTGCACGTGATCGACACCGCCGGGCTGCGCGAACGGGCCGGCGACGAGGTCGAGCGCATCGGCATCGGCCGCAGCTGGGAGGCGATCGGCGCCGCGGACGCCGTGCTCTTCCTGCACGACCTGACGCGCCGCGGCGAGCCCGCCTACGAGGCGGCGGAAGCGGCGATCGCCGCGCGCCTGCCGCCGGCCGCCCGCGTGCTGCACGTGCACACCAAGTGCGACCTGGTGCCGACATCGGCCGGTGCCGCCGGCGATGGGCTGCGCATCGCCACCACCTGGTTTTTTGGGTGGGGGTGGCATAACAGCTTTGGGTACTACCGCTGGTTGTTGTCCCGGTTTAGTGGCCGGTGTATTTCCTGGCTTATTATCTGCAGGCTTATTGTTTGACGGGATA
>JAFLDG010000081.1 GCA_017302495.1 Burkholderiales bacterium | reverse complement strand
GACCGAACTGCTGCACGTCGCCGTCGATGGCCGGCGCCTGGCCGACGCCGACATCGTGTCGATCCTGCGCAACTGGACCGCCGGCGACCTCGGCTCGATGGCCGCCGCGCTCGGCGTCGTCGTCCACTTCCTGGCGACGCGGCCGCCGGTGCAGGCCGCGCTGCGGGCCGGCGCCGACGACCTCGCGGCGGCGGTCGACGAGATGCTGCGCATCGACGACCCTTTCCTCGTCAACCGGCGGCGGGTGACGCGGGCGACCGAGGTCGCCGGCTTTGCGCTCGAGCCCGGCACGGTCGTCTACCTGAACTGGACCTCGGCCAACCGCGACGAAGCGGTGTTCGCCGACCCGGACGCGTACCGGCCGCACGAACACGCGCCGCACAACCTGGTCTACGGCACCGGCATCCACGTCTGCCCGGGCCGGCCGCTGGCCACGCTCGAGCTGGTCGTCGCGGCGCGCGTGCTGCTCGCGGCGACGGCGCGCATCGAACTCGCGCCCGACGCGGCGGCGGAGCGCGAGACCTATCCGCTCGGCGGTTGGCGGCGCGTGCCGATCCGGTTGCAATGAAGCACCCCCTGCGCGCTTCGCGCGCCCCCTCCAGGGGGCACCGCCAGCGGCCCGGCGAAGCCGGATCCGCGGCGGTCGCCCGGCGCGGGCGGTTCATCCGTCGCGGCTGGCGCGTCGACGCCAGGGGAGACTGACATGCGCGACGACATCCCCACGCTGCGCCGCATCCTGCGCGAGCACCGCCGCGTCGCGGTGGTCGGGCTGTCGGCCGAGTGGCACCGGCCGAGCTTCTTCGTCGCGAAGTACCTGCTGCAGCACGGCTACGAGGTGCATCCGGTGAACCCGCGCTACGCCGGCCGCGAGATCCTCGGCCGGCCCTGCGTGGCCGCGCTCGAGGACCTGGCCGGGCCGGTGGACCTGGTCGACGTCTTCCGCCGCAGCGACGACGTGCTGCCGATCGCGAAGAGCGCGGTCGCGATCGGCGCGAAGTGCCTGTGGCAGCAGATCGGCGTGGTCAACCGCGAGGCCGACGAGCGCGTGCGCGCCGCCGGCCTCGACTCGGTGATGGACCGCTGCGTGAAGATCGAACACGCGCGGCTGTTCGGCGGGCTGCACTGGGCCGGCGTGAACACGCGCGTCGTGTCGGCCCGGCGGCCGCACTGAAGGGCAGCGCGATGGCCGACCGCCGCTTCAAGCCCGAGACGCTGGCGATCCACGCCGGGCAGATCCCCGACGCCGCGGTCGGCGCCCGCGCGCTGCCGATCTACCAGACGACGAGCTTCGTCTTCGACAGCGCCGACCACGCGGCCAGCCTGTTCAACCTGCAGACCTTCGGCAACGTCTACTCGCGGCTGAGCAACCCGACCGTCGCCGCGCTCGAGGAGCGCGTCGCCGCGCTCGAAGGCGGCCGCGCCGCGGTGGCCACCGCCAGCGGCATGGCGGCCGAGGCGCTGGCGCTGATGACCATCCTGCAAAGCGGTGACCATGTCGTCGCCGCCGGCGCGCTGTACGGCGGCACGGTGACGATGCTCGCGGTGAACCTGGCCAAGTTCGGCGTCGAAACCACCTTCGTCGATGCGACCGACCCGCAGGCCTTCGCCGCGGCGATGAAACCGAACACGCGTGCGGTCTACGCCGAGACGCTCGGCAACCCGAGCCTGGTCGTGCTCGACATCGCAGCGGTGGCCGACGTGGCGCATGCACACGGCGTGCCGCTGATCGTCGACAACACCGTGCCGAGCCCGTTCCTGTGCCGGCCCTTCGACTTCGGCGCCGACATCGTCGTGCACAGCGCCACCAAGTACCTGGCCGGGCACGGCACCACGCTCGGCGGCTTGGTCGTCGAGAGCGGCCGCTTCCCGTGGGACAACGGCAAGTTCCCGGGCATGACCGAGCCCAGCCCCGGCTATCACGGCGTCAAGTTCTACGAGACCTTCGGCGACTTCGGCTTCACGATGCGCTGCCGGATGGAGACGCTGCGCGTCTACGGCGCGGCCTTGAGCCCGATGAGCGCGTGGCAGATCCTGCAGGGCGTGGAGACGCTGCCGCTGCGCATGGAGCGGCACGGTGCGAACGCGCTGGCGGTCGCGAAGTTCCTGCAGGCCGACCCGCGGGTGAGCTGGGTCAACTACCCCGGGCTGCCCGACCATCCGCAGCAGGCGCTGTTGCAACGGCAGATGCGCGGCGCCAGCGGGCTGCTCGCCTTCGGCGTGAAGGGTGGGGAGGCGGCCGGCGTGCGCTTCATCGAGGGCGCGCAGTTCATGAGCCACCTCGTCAACATCGGCGACACGCGCACGCTGATCAGCCACCCGGCGAGCACCACCCACCGCCAGCTCGACGAAGCGCAGGCGCGCGCCGCCGGGGTCACGCCCGACATGGTGCGGATCTCGGTCGGGCTCGAGCACATCGACGACATCCTCTGGGACATCGACCAGGCGCTCGCGAAGGCGGGTGCGTAGCGCCCGGGCCCGACGCGCGCCCGAGCGCCAGGTACGGAGATTGTCATGACCGCACCGCCCGCCACGCACTACGCCAGGAGCGGCGACGTGCACATCGCCTACCAGGTGCTCGGCGAGGGGCCCGTGGACCTGGTGCTGGTGCGGGCTGGGTGTCGAACATCGAGTGCTTCTGGGAGTACCCGCCGTGCGCCGAATTCCTGCAGGGGCTGGCGTCGTTCGCACGCCTGGTCCTGTTCGACAAGCGCGGCACGGGTCTGTCGGACCGGGTCGCCTTCCTGCCCGGCCTGGAGACGCGCATCGACGACGTGCGCGCGGTGCTGGCGGCGGTGGGTTCGACGCGCGCGGTGCTGTGCGGCTACTCCGAAGGCGGGCCGATGTGCGCGCTGTATGCGGCCACCTATCCGTCGCAGACCGCGGGGCTGGTGATGATCGGCAGCTATGCGGCGCGGGCCTGGCGGGCCGATGCCCCGTGGGGACGCACGCGGCAGCAGCTCGACGCCTTCTGCGCGCGCTGCGAGGCCGACTGGGGGGCGCCGATCGCGATCGAGCAGATCATGCCCGGTGCGGCCGCCGACCCGGCCGCGCGCCAGTGGTGGGGGCGCTTCCTGCGCATGAGCGCGAGCCCGGCGGCCGTGGTGGCGCTGAACCGCATGAACCACGAGATCGACGTGCGGCCGGTGCTGCCCGCGGTGCACTGCCCGGCGCTGGTGCTGCACGCGCGCGATGACACGCAGGTCGACGTGCGCTGCGGCCGCGAGCTCTCGGCCCTGCTGCCGGGTGCGAGGTACGTCGAGCTGGAAGGCCCCGACCACATCCCCTTCGGCGGCGAGCGGCTCCGGGTGCTCGGCGAGATCGAGACTTTCGTGCGCGCGCTGGGGGCGCCGGCGGAACCCGAACGCGTGCTGGCCACGGTGCTGTTCAGCGACATCGTCGGTTCGACCGAGCGTGCGATCGAGCTCGGCGATCGCGGCTGGCGCGACCTGCTCGCCCGGCACCATCGGGTGGTGCGCGAGCTGCTGCCGCGGTTTCGGGGCCGCGAGATCGACACCGCCGGCGATGGCTTCTTCGCCACCTTCGACGGCCCGGCCCGGGCCGTGCGCTGCGCCGCGCAGCTGATCGATGCGATGGCGCCGCTGGGGCTGCGGCTGCGCATCGGCGTGCACACCGGCGAGTGCGAGACCGTCGGCGGCAAGGTGGCCGGCATCGCGGTCCACATCGGCGCGCGCATCGCCGCGGCGGCCCAGCCGGGGCAGGTGCTGGTGTCGAGCACGGTCAAGGACCTGGTCGCCGGATCGGGACTGCGCTTCCTGGAACGCGGCCCGACACCGTTGAAAGGTCTGCCCGAAGCCTGGCAGCTCTACGCCCTGGAGCCGGGCTCGGCCGGTTGAAGCCGACCGCGCTGCGGGCCGCGGCGGCGGTGGCGCCGATCGTTGCCGCGGCCTCGCTGTCGCTGCATTGGTTCGGGCGCATGGCCCGAGGGCCGGCCGCGGCGCGCCCGCGGTGCCCGGCGCTAAGATGGCTCGGCCCGGCAGCAGCCGCGAGGAGACCGCCGCGATGAGCATCTACGACCAGCACCTCGACAAGAACGCCGCCAATTTCGTGGCCTTGAGCCCGGTGAGCTTCGTCGAGCGCAGCGCCGAGGTCTTCGGCGACCTGCCGGCGGTGATCCACGGCGCGCGCCGCTACAGCTGGGCGCAGTGCCGCGAGCGCAGTGCGCGGCTGGCGGCGGCGCTGCGCAGCCTCGGCGTCGGCCGCGGCAGCACGGTCAGCGCGATGCTGCCGAACACGCCGGAGATGGTCGAGGCGCACTACGCGGTGCCGGCGCTGAACGCGGTGCTGAACACGCTGAACACGCGGCTCGATGCGCCGCTGCTGGCCTGGCAGCTGAACCACTGCGAGGCGGCGGTGCTGATCACCGACCGCGAGTTCGCGCCGGTGATGGCCGAGGCCTTGCGCATCCTGAAGGCCGAGCACGGCCGCGAACCGGTGGTGATCGACGTCTGCGACGGCGAATACACCGGCCCGGGCGAGCGCCTCGGCGCGCACGCGTACGAGGCGCTGCTGCAGGCGCACGCGCCGCTGCCGAAGCTCGAAGGCCCGGCCGACGAATGGGACGCGATCGCCGTCAGCTACACCAGCGGCACCACCGGCGACCCGAAGGGGGTGGTCACGCACCACCGCGGCGCGTACCTGAACGCGGTCAGCAACGCCGCCACCTGGACCATGCCGCACTTCCCGAAATACCTGTGGACGCTGCCGATGTTCCACTGCAACGGCTGGTGCTTTCCGTGGACGGTGGCGATGCTCGGCGGCACGCACGTCTGCCTGCGCCGCGTCGAGGCGCCGGCGATCCTGGCGGCAATGCGCGAGCACCGCTGCGACCACTACTGCGCCGCGCCGATCGTGCACAACCTGCTGGTCAACGCGCCGGCCGAACTGCGCGCCGGCATCGATCACCGGGTGCGCGGCATGGTCGCCGGCGCGGCGCCGCCGGCGGCGATGATCGAGGGCATGGCCCGGCTCGGCTTCGACATCACCCACGTCTACGGCCTGACCGAGGTCTACGGCCCCGCGAGCGTGGCGGTCAAGCGCGACGACTGGGCGGCACGGAGCCTGTCGGAGCAGGCGCGGCTCAACGGGCGGCAGGGCGTGCGCTACGCGCTGCAGGAAGGTATGACGGTGTTGAACCCGGAGACCATGGCCGAAGTGCCGGCCGACGGCCAGGCGATGGGCGAGATCATGTTTCGCGGCAACATCGTCATGAAGGGGTATCTGAAGAACCCGTCGGCCACCGCCAAGGCCTTCGAGGGCGGCTGGTTCCACACCGGCGACCTGGCGGTGATCGAGCCCGACCGCTACGTGAAGATCAAGGACCGCAGCAAGGACATCATCATCAGCGGCGGCGAGAACATCAGCTCGATCGAGGTCGAGGACGCGCTGTACCGGCACCCGGCGGTGGTGGCCTGTGCGGTGGTGGCGAGGCCGGATCCGAAGTGGGGCGAGAGCCCGGTGGCGTACGTCGAGACCAAGGCCGACGTGCAGGTCACGGCGGCCGAGCTGATCGCCCACTGCAAGGGCCTGCTCGCCGGCTACAAGGTGCCGAAGGAGATCCGCTTCGAGCCGATCCCGAAGACCAGCACCGGCAAGATCCAGAAGTTCCAGCTGCGCGAGCGCGCGAAGAGCGCGAGCGCGATCGAATGAGGAGAGGGCGATGAACGACGCACCGCTGGTGCTGCGCGAGCAAGATGCGCGCGGCGTCGTCAGGCTGACGCTGAACCGGCCGCAGGCCTTCAACGCGCTGTCCGAGGCGATGCTCGAAGCCTTGCAGCTCGAGCTGGATCGCGTCGCCGCCGACGACAGGGCGCGCGTGGTCGTCATGGCCGCCGCCGGCAAGGCCTTCTGCGCCGGCCACGACCTGAAGGAGATGCGGGCCGCGCCGGCGCTCGGCTACTACGAGCGGCTGTTCGCCCAGTGCGGCCGGATGATGATGACGATCCAGAAGCTGCCCGTGCCGGTGATCGCGCGCGTGCACGGCATCGCCACCGCCGCCGGCTGCCAGCTGGTGGCGATGTGCGATCTGGCGGTGGCGGCGCGCGACGCGCGCTTCGCGGTCAGCGGCATCAACGCCGGGCTGTTCTGCTCGACGCCGAGCGTCGCGCTCGCGCGCAACGTGCCGCGCAAGGCGGCTTTCGAGATGCTGGTCACCGGCGCCTTCATCGGTGCCGACGAGGCGCGCACGCGCGGCCTGGTGAACCGCGTCGCCGAGGCCGACCAGCTGGACGCCGAGGTCGAGGCGCTGGTGGCCAGCATCGTCGCCAAGCCGCGGATCTCGATCGCGCGCGGCAAGGCGCTGTTCTACCGCCAGCTCGAGCAGGGCATCGAGGCGGCCTACGCCGACGCGCAGGCGACGATGGCCTGCAACATGATGGACGAGGCCGCGCTCGAGGGCGTGCAGGCCTTCATCGACAAGCGGCCGCCGCGCTGGGACGGGATGTAGCGGCCCCCCGCCCGGCGGGCGAGGCCCGGGCGAGGCCTGCTTCCCGCGGCGCGCCGGGGAGAGTGGCACGGCCCCGGTTGCCCGGGCGCGTGCGCCGGCCCCGGCCGCGCGCGCCCGGCCGCCGTGCTCAGGCGGTGCGCCCGGTCGTCTTCTTCGCCGCCGCGCGCTTGGCCGGCGCCGCCGGCTCGGCCGCCGCCTTCGGCGCGGCCTTCGACCCCGACTTGCCGGCGTTCAGGCCCTCGCTCATGCCGATCAGCACGCCGCTGACGAGCGCGGCATAGCTGTCGACCAGCGCCTGGCTCGCGCGCAGGCTGCGGGCGCGGCCCGCGCGCAGCGCCTGCTGCGCCTGGTCCATCAGCTGGCTGACGGTCTGGTTCGCGCCGGCGCCGGTGGCGGTGCCCTCGAGCTTCAGCGTCTTCAGCACCTGGTCCCAGGCGCCCTGCAGCGGTGTGTCCACGCCCTTGACCGCCTTGCCGACGGTGGCGAAGAACATGTCCTCCATCTGCTCGATGCCGTCGAGCACGCCCTTGAGCTGGCTGTCGCGCAGGCCGGCGCCCTGGTCGAGCAGCTGCTGCAGCGCGGTGCGGTGCGCCTGCACCGCCTGCAGCAGCGCGGCGTCCATGCCGTCCACCGCCTGGCGCAGCATCGCCTCGGCGTCGACGCCGGCGAGCGGGCTCTTCTCGGCCCCGGCGGAGACCGCCTGCGTCACCGACTTGAGCACCTTGCGCACGTTGTCCAGCGTCAGCTCGCGGCCCTGCAGCGCCTTCAGCGTGGCCTCGGCCACCGCCTGGCGGACCTTGTCGCCCTGCTTCGCCGAGGCTTCGGCGAACATGTCGATGATCGCGTCCTGGTCGATCCCTGCCTTCACCATCGTCTTCTCCTCGTCGGGTTGTGGACGGCCGCCGCCGGCCGCGGCCGCATTCTGGCCCTTGGCCTTCAGTTCGGGAAGTGGCAGGCGGCCAGGTGCCCGGGCGCCAGCTCGCGCTGCGCCGGCGGCTCGACCTTGCAGCGCGCCTGCGCCTTCGGGCAGCGCGGGTGGAAGTGGCAGCCGCTGGGCGGGCGGATCGGGTTCGGCACGTCGCCCTCGAGCACGATGCGTTTGCGCCTGACCGTCGGGTCGGGGATCGGCACCGCCGACAGCAGCGCCTCGGTGTAGGGGTGCTTCGGCGACGTGTACAGGTCGCGCGCGGGCGCGGTCTCGACGATGCGGCCGAGGTACATCACCGCGACCCGGTGGCTGATGTGCTCGACCACCGACAGGTCGTGCGCGACGAACAGGTAGGCCAGGTTGAACTGCTGCTGCAGGTCCTCGAGCAGGTTGATCACCTGCGCCTGGATCGAGACGTCGAGCGCCGACACCGGCTCGTCGCAGATCACGAGCTTCGGGTTCACCGCGAGCGCGCGCGCGATGCCGATGCGCTGGCGCTGGCCGCCGGAGAACTCGTGCGGGTAGCGCCGCATCTGGTCCGGCGACAGGCCCACCGTCTGCAGCAGCTGCGCGACGCGCTCCTCGATCGCGCGCGGGTTCGCGGCGAGCTTGTGGATGACCAGCCCCTCGCCGACGATCGCGCCGACGGTCATGCGCGGGTTCAGCGACGCGAACGGGTCCTGGAAGATGATCTGCATCTCGCGCGCGACCGCGCGCAGCTCGTCCGGGCCCATCGCGGCCACGTCGCGGCCCTGGAAGCGCACCGCGCCCGCGGTCGGCTCGATCAGCCGCAGCACGCAGCGGCCGGTGGTGCTCTTGCCGCAGCCCGATTCACCGACGAGGCCCAGCGTCTCGCCGGCGGCGAGATGGAAGCTGACGCCGTCGACCGCGTGCACGTGGTCGACCACGCGGCGCAGCAGGCCGCCACGCACCGGGAAGTGCTTCTTCAGGCCTTCGACCTCGAGCAGCGGCGCGGTCATTGCAGGTCCAGGATGCAGGCGACCTTGTGGCCGGGCACCGGTTCGCGCAGCGGCGGCGTGGCCTGCAGGCATTCGGCCTTGGCGTGCCTGCAGCGCGCGGCGAAGCGGCAGCCCTCGGCCGGGTCGATCAGCTTCGGCACGGTACCCGGGATCGCCTCGAGCCGGCTCTTGCGCGCGACGTCGAGGTCCATGCGCGGGATCGAGCGGATCAGCCCCTGCGTGTACGGGTGGCGCGGATGCGCGAACAGCTCGCGCACCGGCGCTTCCTCGACCACCTTGCCGGCGTACATCACGACCACGCGCTGCGCGACCTCGGCGACGACGCCCATCGCGTGCGTGATCAGCATCACCGCCATGCCCATCTCGTCCTTCAGCCGCTGCAGCAGGTCGAGGATCTGGGCCTGGATCGTCACGTCGAGCGCGGTCGTCGGCTCGTCGGCGATCACGAGCTGCGGCCGGCAGGCGAGCGCGATCGCGATCATCACGCGCTGGCGCATGCCGCCGGAGAACTGGTGCGGGTAGTCGTGCACGCGGCGCTCGGGCGTGGGGATGCGCACCAGCGCCAGCATCTCGACCGCGCGCGCCAGCGCGGCGCGCTTGGACAGCTGCTCGTGCAGGCGCAGGCCCTCGGCGATCTGCTCGCCGACGGTGAACACCGGGTTCAGGCTGGTCATCGGCTCCTGGAAGATGATCGAGATCTCTTTCGCCCGGATCCTGCGCATCTCGGCGGCCGACAGCGGCACGAGGTCGCGGCCCTTCCACAGCACCTCGCCGGCGACGATCCTGCCGGGCGGCATGTCGATCAGCTTCATCACCGTCTTCGCGGTGACGCTCTTGCCGCAGCCCGATTCGCCGACCACGCCGACGGTCTCGCCGCGGTCGATCGCGATGTCGACGCCGTCGACCGCGTGCAGCCAGCCGTCGTCGGTCTTGAAGTGGGTCTTGAGCCCGCGGATGTCGAGCAGCGGCATGTCAGCGGGCACTGTTGCTTCGGCTGGGAAGGGCGTGCCTGCCGCTCGACAGCGTGGCCAGCGACGGATCGCGGCCCTTTGCTGCTGTTCGGAAGGTGTGCTGTTCGCGTTGCGCTGTTACTGCGACCGAGAGGCAAAGCCGAGCAGGGGGCAGCCGACTCCGTTCAGCCAAATTCCTATTCACTCCGTCGGCCGCCCCCTGCTCGGCTTTGCCGGCACCGGCTGCGCGCTCCGGCAGCACAGACAAGGCGCTTCGCTCGTACGAACGGGAGCGGCGAGGGTGTGCCACCGAACGGGCTGCCGACGGGGTGGCCGGCGGAGTGAACAAGAATTTGGCTGAACGGAGCCGGCCACCCCGTCGGCGGCCCCATGTGCCACGTTGAAGCGCGTCAGCAGTCGCTCGCGATGGCATGAAGAGCACCCGCAAAGGGCCGAAAGAGGCCACCCACACGCCCGTCATCTCAAAGCACCCGCCGCGGATCGAGCGCGTCGCGCAGGCCGTCGCCGATGAAGCTGATCGCCAGCACCGTGACGAAGATCGCCAGCCCCGGGAACAGCGACCAGTGCATCGCGATGTCGAGGTAGTCCTTCGCGTCGAACAGCAGCCGGCCCCAGGTCGGGATGTCGGGCGGGAAACCCAGGCCGAGGAAGCTGAGCGTGCTCTCGAGGATGATGGCCGCGGCCACGTCGATCGTCGCGGCGACGATCACCGGCCCCAGTGAATTGGGCAGGATATGCCGCACCACCTGCCGCTGCGTGCTCGCGCCGAGGGCGCGCGCGGCCTCGACGAACTCCTTCTCGCGCAACGAGAAGAACTGCGCCCGCACCACCCGCGCCGCCGGCATCCAGCGGAAGCCCCCGATCACCAGCACGATGAGCAGGAAGATGCCGACCTCCGGCCCGACGATCGCCTTCAGGCCGTCGCGGAAGAAGAAGATCAGCACCAGCAGCATCGGCAGCTGCGGCAGACTCAGGAACAGGTCGGTGACCCACATCAGCGCGGCGTCGACCCAGCCGCGCGAGATGCCGGCGATCGCGCCGACGGTCACGCCGACCAGGATCGCGACCACCATCGACGCCAGCCCCACGGCCAGCGAGATGCGGCCGCCGTAGAGCACGCGTGCGAGCAGGTCGCGGCCGAGATCGTCGGTGCCCAGTGGATGTTTCCACGACGGCGGCGCGAGCCGGGCCTGGAAGTCGATGTCGTTGATGCCGACCTTGTAGACCACCGGGCCGACCAGCACGGCCAGCACCAGCAGCCCGAGTACCCACAGGCTCCAGTAGGCAAGGCGGTGGCGCTTGAAGCGCCGCCAGGCCTCGGCCCACAGCGACGTGCTGCCGCGCGGCCGGCCGCGCTCAGGAGTAGCTGATGCGGGGATCGAGCCAGCCATAGAGCACGTCGGCCAGGAGGTTGAACAGGATCACGAGCACGCTGAGGACGAAGGTCACCGCCATGATCACCGGCGTGTCGTTGCGCAGGATCGCGTCGATCAGCAGCGAGCCGATGCCCGGGATGCGGAAGATCTGCTCGGTGACGATCGCGCCGCCGAACAGCTGCGGCAGCTGCAGCATGACCAGCGTGACCACCGGGATCAGCGCGTTGCGCACCGCGTGCTTGAGGATGACGACGCGCTCGGCCAGCCCCTTGGAGCGCGCGGTGGTGACGTAGTCCAGGCGCACCACGTCGAGCACCGACGAGCGCACGTAGCGCATCCAGCTCGCGGCCAGCGCCAGCCCCAGCACCGACACCGGCATGAGGCTCTGCTTGACGTGCTCCCACCACCAGCGCCAGCCTGTCTCGGAGACGTCGGCGCGGAAGACGAAGGGCAGCCAGTCGAGCTGGATCGAGAACAGCAGGATGAACAGCAGCCCGGTGAAGAAGGTCGGCAGCGAGAAGCCGATGAAGGCCAGCGTGCTGGCGATGCGGTCGAACCACGAGTAGGGCTTGACCGCCGCGAGCACGCCCACCGGCAGCGCCACCAGCAGCGCCAGCACGATCGACGAGCCGATGATCGCGATCGTCACCGGCAGCCGCTGCAGGATCAGCGTGTCGACGTCGATCCGGCTGACGAACGAGAAGCCCCACTCGCCGCGCAGCATGCTCGCCAGCCAGTGGAAGTAGCGCTGCCAGATCGGGTCGTCGAGCCCGAGCGACGCGCGCAGCGCCAGCCGCACTTCCGGCGGCACGTTCGGGTTGGTGGCCAGCTCCTCGAACGGATCGCCCGGCGCGAGCGCGAGCACCGTGAACAGCACGATGCTGATGCCGAGCACGCTCGGCACCGCGATCAGCAGTCGGCGCAGGACGTAGTTGCCCAAGGCGGAGGCCGGTTCGGCGGGCGCGGATTCGAATGCGCGCGCGGCCGTCGGCCGGCCGCGCGCGTGCGGCTGCGGCGGATCAGGCCTCCTTGTACCAGCTCGCCAGTGCCCACAGATCGTTGTCCCAGCCGGACAGCGGCGCGGACAACTTGGTCGCTGCCGCCGAGGCCCGCGGCCGGAACACCACGGGGATGATGTAGCCGTCGCCGACCACCAGTTCGTTCATCCTGACGAACATCGCCGCCCGCTTCACCGGGTCCAGCTCCGACTGTGCGGCGGTGTGCAGCTTGTCGTACTCGTCGCTGCGCCAGCGCGAGATGTTGCGCTTGGCCCACTTGTTCTCCTTCTGCGCCAGCTCCCACGAGCAGTACTGCTCCATGAAGGTCTGCGGGTCGGGCTGGGTCATCGTGGTCGTGTACATCTGCATGTCCGACCAGAACTTCTGGTAGGTGTCGGGGTTCGCGAAGTCGCCGCCGAAGAACACCGCCGCGGTCACGCTCTTCAGCTCCAGGTCGATGCCGGCCTTCGTGCAGGCATCCTTGACGATCGCCTGGGTCTTCTGCCGCGGCTGGTTGACCGAGGTCTGGTAGACGAACTTCAGCTTGACGTTGCCCTTCGCGCGGATGCCGTCGGCGCCCTTCTTCCAGCCCGCCGCCTCGAGCACCTGGCTCGCCTTGTCGACGTTGAACTCGAACTTCGTCGCCTTGCTGCGGTAGCGCTCCGGGTTGTTCAGGAAGTTCGCGGTCGCGACGCCGGTGCGGCCGTAGATGAAGTCCTCCACGCTCTTGCGGTCGACGAGCAGGCCCATCGCCTCGCGCACCGCCTTGTCCTGGAACGCCGGGTGCTTGCTCTTCGCGCTGCCGCGTTCGCCGTCGACCTCGTTCCACGGGTCGGTCGAGTTGAGCATGATGAACTCGATGTTGCCGCCGGCGACGATCGAGACCTTGCCCTTGCCCGCCGCCTCCAGGCGCTTGAGGATCTCGTCCTCGACCTGCAGGTTCCAGGCGTAGTCGTACTCGCCGGTCTGCAGCACCGCGCGCGCCGCGCTGATCGCGTCGCCGCCGCCCTTCATCTCGATCGCGTCGAAGTAGGGCCGGTTCGGCTGGTGGTAGTTCGGGTTCAGCGCGCCGCGCAGCATGTCGCCCGGCTTGAAGTCGGTGAACTTGTACGGGCCGGTGCCCACCGGCGCCAGGTTCTGCGGCGCCTCGCGCGACTTCGCGCCGATGTACGGCGCGAACAGGTGCTTCGGGATCATCATGCCGTTGGTGCCGACGAAGGGCTCGGCCCAGAACGGCGTCGCCTTCGGGTAGATGACGCGCACGGTGTGCGAATCGACCTTCTCGACCTTGATGTCCTTGTAGACCGAGATCAGCGACGACGAGGTCGCCGGGTCCTTGATGAACTCCCAGTTGAAGACCGCGTCGTCGGCGGTGAAGGGCTGGCCGTCGTGCCAGGTCACGCCGCGCTTGAGCTTCCAGGTCACGACCTTGCCGTCGGCCGACAGGCCGCCGTTCTGCGCGCTCGGCACCTCGGCGGCGAGTACCGGGTACAGGTTGCCGTCGGCATCCCAGCCGGCGAGCGGCTCGTAGAAGATGCGCGAGCCTTCCTGCTCCTTCGTGCCGGTGGCCCAGTGCGGGTTCAGGTGCACCGGCCCCTGCCACCACAGGACCTTCAGCGTGCCGCCGCCGCCGCGCTTGGTCGGCTTGTACGGCAGCGTCGTCTGCGCCATCGGCACGCCGTGGTGCAGCAGCAGCATCGAGGCCATCGGCGCGCTCAGGCCGGCGCCGACCAGGCGCCGGATGAAGCTGCGCCGAGGCAGCCGGCCGTCCTTGACCTGGCCGACCAGGCGGCGGATGTCGTGTTCGTTCATCGCAATACTCCTTCGCTCGGGACCGGGCCGCGCGCAGGTCGCGCCCGGCCGCGGCGGGACGGCCGCAAGTAGAGCCGAACGCCCTGCCGGAAGCCATCCTACGAAACCCGTACCGTGCGCTGCAGCATGCGGCCGGCCGGGCCGCCGTGCGGCCGGCAAGCGGGCGCGGGTCGTCGGCG
>JAFLDG010000080.1 GCA_017302495.1 Burkholderiales bacterium | reverse complement strand
CCTTCGCCTGGCGCGGAAGCCGGGCGCGCCAGTCCGGCCCGTCTCACGGCGCGGTAAGCGCCGCACCTGAAAAACGAAGCGGGCGACGCGCCTCGCAGCGCGCCGCCCGTCAGGGGCGGGCCTTGCCGGCCGGGCTCAGGCAGCCCGGTGGCGACGCACCCGCCAACCCAGCAGCGCCAGGCCGGCCAGCATCAGCGCATAGGTTTCGGGCTCCGGGACCGCGTTCACGGCGCCGATGCCGGCGAGCGTGCCATCGATGCCGCCCGGGGCCGGCGCCGGCGGCGGCACCAGGGCGACGACCAGATCCACATACTTGGTGCCGTAGGCCGCGGTGACCGAGTACTGCGCCGGGTTCAGGTTGCTCGTGAACGAGTCGAAGGTGCCGCCGATCACGCCGGCCGTCGTCGTCAGGAACCGGTAGGTACCGACGTTGGCGCCACCCGAGAAGGTTGCCGCGACCGTGCCGTCGACGATCACGTTGCCGGTGGGCACCGCGAGCTTGTCCCAGTTTGCGCCGCTGACTTCCAGGGCGAGGTTGGACAACGCACCGAAGGTCAGCGCGCCGGTGGCCGCGGCGGCGATGGTGCCGTTGCCGATCAGGCCGGCAGCGTTGCCGGCGCTCAGCGTGCCGCTGGTGAAGTCGAAGTTCTTTACCGTCAGCGTGCCGCCGATGAAGGTGCTGGCCGTCGCGCTGCTCTGCTTGTACTTGCCGCCCCCGGCGATCGTCAGGTTCGTCGCCCCGCTGCCGACGATGACCGTGCCCGACCCGGAGTTGGTCAGGCTGCCCGCCGTCGTCAGCATCGCGCCATTGAGCAGCGACAACACCGCCGAACCCTTGTTGGCGGTGAGCCCCGTGAGCGCGTTCCGGTCGGGGTTGGTCGAGGTCTCGAGGATCTGCGCCCCGGCGCCGTTGAGATAGATCTTCGCCTGGTTGGTCTTGACCGTGTTGCCCAGGTTCAGCGCGATCGGCTGGTTGCCGGTCACGCGGAAGGTGCCGCCGGTCAGCGTGCGCGAGGTGGCGTTCCACTGGGCCAGGCCGGTGGTCTGGGTGACCTCGATGCGCCCGCCGTTCGCGAACAGCGTGCCGGTGTTGTTCACGCCGCCGCCGGTCGCGCGCAGCTGCGTCAACCCCTTCGTGGCGCTCAGCGTGCCGGAGTTGTTGAGGATGCTGTCGATGTAGAAGGTGCCGGTGCCGGTTTTCGCGATGGTGCCGGCGTTGTTGAAGGTGCCCGGGCCGTAGATCTGGTCGTAGCTCGACGCGTTGTTCGCCAGCGCCAGCGTCTTGCCGGCGGCGAGGTTGGCCACGCTCTGGCCGTAGCCGGCACCGGCGCCGTACAGGTACAGCGCGCCGTTGGCGTCCCAGGTGGTGTCGCCGTTCAGGTTGAGCGTGCGGCCGTAGTTCAGGTAGTGCGTGGCCGTGCTCAGCGTGGCCGGGCCGTTGACCGTGGTCGTGCCGCCGACGGACGTGGAGGATCCCATCGTGCCGTTGAGCCAGGTCAGGTTGTCGAAGACCATCGTCGCCGCGCCGCCGAGCGTGCCGTTCAGCGTCTTCTTGCCGCCGCCGCCGAAGGTGCGCGTGCCGCTGGTCTGGAGCACCGTGCCCTCGAGCAGCAACTTGCCGGCGCCGGCCAGGCTCAGCGCCGGGGCCAGCGTCGTCGCGCCGTTCAGGTACAGCGTCCCCATGCTGCCGACATTGACCGTACCGCCCAGGGTCTGGGTGTTGCGCAGGATCAGCGTTCCCTTGTTGATGTTGACGGTGCCGGTGTTGCTGAACGTGCTGTCGACGTAGAACAGGCCGGTGCCGTTCTTGGTGATCGTGCCGGCGTTGTTGAAGGTGCCCGGGCCGAAGATCTGGTCGTAGCTCGACGCGTTGCCGGCCATCATCAGCGTCTTGCCGGCGGCGAGGTTCACGACGCTCGTGCCGTAGCCGGCGCCGGCGCCGTAGATGTAGAGCTGGCCGTTCGGATCCCAGGTGACGTCGCCCTGGAAGTTCACGGTGCGCCCGTAGTGCACGTACTTGGTGCTCGTGCCCAGCGTGGCCTCGCCGGTGACGGTGGTCGTGCCGCCGACCGAACTCGCCGCGCCCATCGTGCCGCCGAGCCAGGTCAGGTTACTGAGCTTCAGCGTGCCGGCGCCGCCGAGCGTGCCGCCGACCATGGTCTTGGTGCCGGCGCCGCCGATGGTCTTGGTGCCGCTGGTCAGCAGGTTCGAGGACCCGTCGAAGATCGTCTCGCCGTCGCCGGTGACGGCGAAGCCGGTGCCGAAGGTCGTGTTGCCGTCGAAGCGCAGGATCGCGCCCTCGGCTACCGTCAGCGCGCCGCCGAGCGTGCGCGTGTTCCGGAACCGGGTCTCGCCGGCATTGGTGTTGACGGTGCCGGTGTTGTTGTTGAACTCGCTGTCGATGTAGAGGATCCCGGTGCCGTTCTTGTTGATCGTACCGGCGTTGTTGAAGACGCCCGGGCCGTAGATCTGGTCGTAGCTCGACGAGTTGCCGGCCATCGTCATCACGTTGCCGGCGGTCAGGTTGACGGTGCTGGCGCCGTACCCGGCGCCGGCGCCGTAGATGTAGAGCTGGCCGTTCGGATCCCAGGTGACCGGGCCGTTCAGGTTCAGCGTGCGGCCGTAGTGCACGTACTTGGTGTTGGTGCCCAGCGTGGTCTCGCCGTTGACCGTGGTCACCCCGCCGGTGGACGTGCTGTTGCCCATCGTGCCGTTGGTCCAGGTCAGGTTGTTCAGCACGAGCGTGCCGGCGCCGCCCAGGGTACCCGCGGTGAAGGACTTCGTGCCCGCGCCGCCGAGGGTCACGGTGCCGCTGGCCAGCACCGCCGAGGTGCCGTTGAAGTCGATGTCGCCGTCACCGGCGATCGTGATCGCCGGATTGATGACCGTGTTGCCTTGGAAGCGCAGCAGCGCCCCGGCGGCGGTGTTGATCGTGCCGCCGATCGTGCGCGTTTCGCGGAAGCGCACTTCGCCGGCATTGATGTTCAGGGTGCCGTTGTTCTCGAACAGCGTGTCGACGTAGAAGATGTTGCTGCCGTTCTTGTCGACGCTACCGTTGTTGACGAAGCGGCCCGGGCCCTGGAGGAAGAAGTAGTTGGTGGAGTCGTCGCCGGCCAGCGTGAGCTTCTTGCCCGCGAAGACCGTGATCGTGCTCTCGCCGAAACCGACGCCGGCGCCGTACAGGTAGACGGTGCCGTAGTCCTGCCAGGTGGTGTTGCCCCTGACCTCGTACGACTGGCCGTAGTGCACGTACTTCGTGTTCGAGTTCCAGGTCGAGACGCCGTTCACCCGCAGGGTGCCGCCGGTCGCGCCCGAAGTGCCGATCGTGCCGCCGTTCCAGGCGATGCTGGCGGCGGTCAGCGTGGCGGAGCCGCCGAGGCTGCCGCCGCTGAACGTGAGGGCGCCGGCGGTCGAGGCGGCCGTCACCGACAGGGTGCCGCCGGTCATCGTCAGCGCGCCGGTGCCCGACATCGACAGCAGCGCGAAGGTGCCGCTGCGCACCGTGGTCGCGAAGTTGCCGAGGTTCGCGATATCGCCGGCCACCGGGACGGCGGTGTCCCAGTTGCCCACCAGGTCCCAGTACGGGTTCGCGCCGCCGGCGCCGCCGTCCCAGGTCCGGGTGGCGGCCACGCCGGACTGGCTGGCCACCAGGGACGCCAGGGCGATGGGCGTGAGTTTCAGCGCGGTGGCGAAGCGGCGGCTCCGCGGGTGTCGGGTCGTGTTCACGTGGGGATCCTCCAGGGGGGGGTTGGTGTCGCCGAAAGTCTGCTCGCGCAGCAAGGCAGTGGGCCGAAGCGGCCCGGCGCGCAAGGCTGCCGAGGCGTACCGGGGACGCTAACAAATCGCTTCCCGAAACGACCCCCCTAGTTCGGGAAATGGAGCACCCTCGGTTGGGGGGGGGGCCATGCCCGCGGCCGCTGTCATACGGTGGCCGAAGGGGCCGGCGCCGCGAGGGCTGGTCCCGGCAGTAACCACACGACGGGGCCGAGACCCGCACCAACACTCGCTTTCCGCCGGGTAGCCGGCACGCGGGGGCTACGATGTGCCCCCAAAATGTGCCCCCACGCGAACAGGCGAGGGGCACGGGAGCGCGAGCGATGAAGCTGACCGATGTCAAGCTGCGCAGCCTGGCCGAGCCCGGCCGCTACTGGGACGGCCGCGGGCTGTACCTCGAAGTGCACCCGGCCGGCGGCCGCTACTGGCGGATGAAGTACCGCCACGATGGCAAGGAACGCCGGGCCGCCCTGGGCGTGTACCCCGAGGTGCCGCTCAAGCTGGCCCGCGATCGGGCCGAAGCGGCGCGGGCGATCCTGGCCCGCGGCCGCGACCCGGTGGCCGTGTGGCAGGCCGCCCGCGAGCTGCAGGCCGCCGGCGACCTGGCCGGCGCGTGGCGCGACGCCGCCGAGCTGCTTGACGCCGGCGACGATCCCGCGGCCGCATGGCGCGAGCGCAAGGCGCAGGCCGAGCGCGACGCCGCCGCCACCTTCGAGGCCGTGGCCCGCGAGTGGCTGGGGCACCAGTCAGGACGCTGGGGCGAGCACACGGCAACGATCATCCGCCGGTCGCTCGAAGCCGACGTGTTCCCGAAGCTCGGGGCGCGGCCGATGGCCGAGCTGCGCCCGCGCGAAGTGATGACCGCCATCAAGGCGATCGAGGGGCGCGGCGCCGGCGAGACCGCGGGGCGCGTGCTGCAGCGGGTGAAGGCGGTTTTCCGCTACGCGGTCGTGCACGAACGGATCGCCTCGAATCCGATGCTCGACCTGAAGCCGGCCGAGATCCTGAAGCCGCGCACGGTGCGCCACCGGGCGGCCCTCGACGACAAGGCGCTACCGCCCTTCCTGGCCGTGCTCGACGCCTACGGCGGCGAACCGAGCGTGACCGCGGCCCTGCGGCTGCTGATGCTGACCGCCGTTCGCCCCGGCGAGCTGCGCGGCGCCCGGTGGGCCGAAATCGACACGGCCGCCGCGATGTGGCGCGTTCCGGCCGAGCGAATGAAGATGAAGGCGGCGCACCTGGTGCCGCTGTCGCGGCAGGCGCTCGAAGTCCTGGCCGCGCAGCGCCGCCTGAGCGGCACCGATCCGGCCGGGCTGGTCTTCCCTTCGCCCTGGTACCCGGGCAAGGCCCTGAGCGAAAACACGATGAACTCGGCGCTCGCCCGCATGGGCTACAAGGGCGAGCACTCGGCGCACGGGTTCCGGGCGCTCTTCTCGACCGTGTGCAACGAACACGGGCACGACCGCGACGTGATCGAGCGCACCCTCGCCCACGTGGAAAGGAACGAAGTCCGGGCCGCCTACCACCGGGCCGCCTACCTCGACCAGCGGCGCAAGCTGCTGCAATGGTGGGCGGACTACCTCGACACCCGCAAGGCCGGCGGGAAGGTGCTCAAGCTGCGGCGGGGGCGGGCATGAAGCCCGCAACCGAACGCGCAGCCGGCGCGAAGCGCACTGCGGAAACTGCGGAACTGCGGAAAGGCACGCCAGCGCACGGCAGCGGACGGCAGCGGCGCAAGGGTGAACTGCGGAAAGACTGCGGAAGAACTGCGGAAGAACTGCGGACACTCTCTCTTCCTGCTGTGTCTCCCCCTGGCTCGCCTGGTTTGTCGGTACCCGTGCCGGCCGGCGCCGCGGCCGATGCCTGCCCTTCCGACCTGGTGCCTTCGCGCATGCCGCCCGCGTCGCGCGAAGGGGCGCCCGCCGCGAACCCCTCGCCGCGCGGCGATGCGTGGCAGGTGCCGGCGCCGCAGCCCCTGCATCGCGAGCTGCCGGCGCACGAACAAGCGGTGATCGATGCGGCGCTCGCCATCCTGGGCCGGCGCCTGCGCGAGCCCGGGGCCGTGTTCGATGCGCCGCAGGCCGTGCGCGAGTACCTGCGGCTGTGGCTCGGCCGCGGCGACTGCGAATGCTTCGCCGTGGCTTTCCTCGACGGGCGGCACGCGGTGATCGCGGCGGAAGTGCTCTTCGTGGGCACGCTGACGCAGACCAGCGTCTACCCCCGCGAGGTCGCGCGGCGGGCGCTGCAGTTGAACGCCGGCGCCGTGATCCTGGCCCACAACCACCCGAGCGGCAACGCCGAGCCGTCGCGGGCCGATGAGTTCCTGACGCAGACCCTGCGAACCGCGCTCGGGCTGTTCGATGTGCGGGTGCTCGATCACCTGGTCGTCGGCTGGCCGGACGTGACGAGCCTTGCCGAGTGCGGGCTGTTGGAACCGGACCCGCCGAGCTGGCCGCGGCGGCACCGTGCCGCAGGCCGACGCGGGCGAGAATCGGGCGCAGCATGCGAGGGGATGCGATGAACGAACTGCCGAACGGGCCGGGCGACGACCCGGCGGGCCTGGGAAACATCGGCGACGCCGAGGCCGTGCGCGAGCTGGTGCGGGCAGCCGTGTCGGCCATGCGAACGCTCGAATACGGCCGGCGCTTCGTCAACCCCGAAGAGATCGGCACGCACCTTGACTTGCCGAAGATCGAGCGCGAGCTTCGCGCTGCGCTGGCGAAGCTCGGGCACCCGGCCGCGACGATGCCGGCCCGCTCGCCAGTCGCGGGCGTCGGGCAACCGAACGCGAACCCGGCTGGCCTGGCGCAGGGTGGCGCATGACCTCGCTTGCTGCAACGCGCCCGCCGACCGGCCTTGACCATGCGACGGGGCGCAGGGGCGACGGCGGCCGGCCGCTGCTGATGCTGCGCCTGAGCGATGGCCGGACCTGGGCACGCGAGTTCGGCGCGAGCACGGCCGACGAGCTGCGCGACGGGTGCTTCGAGGCGTGGCTCGCGTGCCGCATGGAGTGGCAGCGCCGCGCCGCCGAGCTGCCGGCGCACCAGTCGCGCAAGCGGGCCGCGATGCTGGCGACGGTGCCGACGACGCTTCAACTCCACGTGCGAGACACGACCGCGCCGGGCCGCGGCTGGCTGAACGCGAACTTCGGCCGCGACGCGACGCGGCTGCTTGTCGTTCGATGCCCGGGCGACGCGCCGAACGCCGAAGCCTGGGACGGCGCCGACTGGCCCGACGCATGGGCGCGGTGCCTGCGCACCTGGTGCGCAGCGGCCGAGCTGACGCGGTTCCTTGCGAACCTGGGCCGCGAGCTGACACGCGAGCTTCGCCGGCATGATGAACGCATCGCCGCCGAGCTGCGGCGCCTGCAGCGCGGCGCGGCGCCGGCGGAGGGCGAAGAGCCGGCCGCTTGAGCTTCGCCGCGCCTAGCCCGAGGCTGATCCCCGAGGGCGAACACCGGGCACCCTTCCCCGGCCGGCGCGGCGATCCCTACGAAGGGCGCACGCGAAGGGGTGCGCAATGGAAGATGCCGAATCGGTCGCGGACTGGGGCGAGCGATGGCTGCGCGACTGGTGCAACGAACCCGGCCTGCGCGACGATGAACGCAAGACCCGCGCATGGCTGGCTGAAGGCTGGCGATCATGGACGCTGGAAACGGTTCTGTCCCCGGAGGGTTGGTTTCACCCGGTGATTCCGCTTCTAAAGCGAACCGAGGTAGACCGCCGAGTCTCTGCAGAGCTAGACGTATACAGGGCCACGCTTCACGCGCTTCCGGTTTGGCGCCTGTTCCTCTACTTCCGCCACGAGGCGCAGCCGGTTCCCGAGTTCGTGCTCGCGATGTTCGAGAAGTGGGGGCGCCAGTTGTTGCACCTTCAGCACGATGCGGTGGCGGGCAAGTTATCCGGCGATGAAGAAGGCCCGGCAATCCTCCGCGCTCTTCAGCTTGCGGGCGATCGGAAGTCGCATGCGAGCCTACGCCGCCTTGCAGGGCTGGAAGCGCGGCGCAGGCGTGCGTTCGAAATCTGGACGCTGCGCAAGATGTACCGAACGCCGTTGAAGGTGATCGCGCAGCGCCTGGGGCTGACCGAGTCGGCAGCGAAGAAGCTACTCTATGAGTTCGAGCCCGGGCCGCGCCGCCGACGCGGTGCGGTGAGTGCGGGCGCCGACTTGGCAGCGGCACATCGGCGCATGGTCGGGAAGTAGCCGGTTTCGGGGGGATTTCCGGAACTCGCGCAAGCGTTCGGACACTGGCGCTGCCGCACTTCGCGGCGCCACGTGCCGACGCCATGAACACCCCGAATCACGATGTACCCGCTGCCGCTCCGGCTCCGGCCCCCGAACGACTGATCCGCCTTCCCGCCGTGCTCGATCTGGTCGGGCTCGGCCGAACGGCCGTGCTCGATCGCGTGAAGGCCGGCGCGTTTCCCGCGCCGGTCCGCATTGGCCGCGCCGCTCTCTGGCGCGAGGCCGAGGTTTCCGCCTGGGTCGTCGCGCAGGTGCGAGCGCACCGCGAAGGCCGCTGAAGTGGGCAAGCAATCGAAGCGACCGGCCCGCGAGGCCCGCGACGTGCACGCCGCGATCCGAACGGCGGCCGAGACGCTGAAGGCCAGCGGACGAAGCGGGTTCCGCGATGCCGCCGAGTTCCCCGAGATCGCCGCGCTGCTGCACGCGGCCCGCGAGGCCGTTGCCGCGGGCGTGCCGCGCTTCGTGTTCCATCGCGGCCGGAACTACTGGCTGCGCGTGCGCCTGGCCGCCGCCTTCGACATCTTCGCCGCGCCGGGCGACGCCGAGCCGCTGCTGATCGGCGCCAGCTTCTCGACCGACGAGCACGGGCACAAGCCCGGGCACTGAAGGGGGCGGCGATGGTTCCCGATCCGCGGCCCGCGCAGGCCGAGCGGGCGGCCGACTTCATGGAGCGGCACCCCGAGGGTGTGACGGCGCCGGAACTCGACGCCGCGTGCGACCTGGGCAGCGCGACGAAGGTGCTTTCCGACATGCAGCACCAGCTCGGCTACGGCATCCGCCGCGGCTGGCGCCTGGTGCCGTGCGCCTTCGGCAACGCGCCGCGCCGGCGCCGCGCCTACTTCCTCACCCATCGGCCGCAGCCCGGGCGTCAGCTCGCGCTCGCGCTCGACGACGACCCATCATGCCCCTGCAGCCCCTGACCGCCGACACCTGCCGCGCGATGCTCGCGCACCTGTCCCCCGACGTGCCCCGCGATGAATGGGCCGCCGTGGCGATGGCACTGAAGGCCGAACTCGGCGACGCCGGCTTCGACCTGTTCGATGCCTGGTCACAGCGCGGCGAGAAGTACCGCGCCGACGCCGTGCGCTCGACCTGGCGCAGCATCAAGGCGAGCGGCGGGCGCACCGGCGGAACGTTGGTGCGCATGGCGAAGGCGGCCGGCTGGCGCCCAGACCCGGCGCAGGCCGAAGTGCACAAGCCGACCCCGGCCGAGCTGAAGGCGCAGGCCGCGGCGCGACGCGAGTCCGAAGAGCGCGAGCGGGCCGCGACGGCGCAGCGCCAGCGGGCCGCCGCAGACGAGGCGGCGCGGCTGTTGGCCGACGCCAGCGAATCGGGGGCGTCGCCATACCTGCAGCGCAAGGGCGTGAAGGCGCACGGGCTGCGCTTCCTGCCCGATGGCTCGGCCCTGGTGCCGATGCGCGATGCGGCCGGCGAGCTGCACAACCTGCAGACCATCAAGCCCGAGCGGCCGGGCGATGGCGCCCCGGAAAAGCTCTTCCTGAAGGGCGGGCGGAAGTCGGGGCTCTTCCACCTGCTCGGCGAGCCCGAGGGCGCCGCCTGGCTGCTGATCTGCGAGGGCTACGCGACCGCGGCGAGCTGCCACGAAGCCACCGGCCGGCCGGTGGCCGTGGCCTTCGATGCCGGCAACCTGGTGCACGTGGCGCGGGCGCTGCGCGGGCGCTGGCCTGAGGCGCGGCTGCTGATCTGCGGCGACGACGACGCGGCGACGGCCGAGCGCACCGGGAAGAACGCGGGCCGCGACAAGGCCGCGGCGGCGGCCCGCCTGGTGCCCGGCACCGCGACCGCGTTCCCTGCGTTCCTCGACAGCGAAGGCGAAGGCCGATCCGACTTCAACGACCTGCAGGCCGTGGCCGGGCTCGACGCCGTGCACTGCATGATCGAAGAAGCCATCGCGCAGGCCGAGGCCGACGCCGAGCGGGCCGCGCAAGGCACCGAAGGCCGCGGCGCGGGCAAGGGCGCCACCCCGGCCGAGAAAGCGCCGCCAGCGGGCCGCCAGCGGGCCGCGCGAGGTACTGGCGGCGATGGCGCAGCCGGCGGCAGCGGCAGCGGCAGCGACGGCACCGGAGGGCCGCGTGATCTCTTCCGCGTTGACGAGGATGGGCTTTGGTTCGATGGTGGCGATTCGCCGACCCGTGTCTGCGATGCGCTGCGGGTGCCGGCACTGGCCCGAGACATGGCCGACAACCGCGCCGCCCTGGTGCTTGAATTCGACGCGATCTATCGCCGTGGCCGGCGCTGGCTGTTGCCGGTGGGCTGGCTCGCAGGCGAGCCGCGGCAGTGGCTAGCCGAGCTGTACGGCATGGGCTTTGCGCCGATCGCGGACCCGAAACGGCGCGGGTGGCTTGCCACGTACTTGCAGACACGCCGCCCGGCCGAGCTGGTGCGCCATACCCCGCGCGTCGGGTGGCACGGCCGCTGCTACGTGCTGCCCGATGAAACGCTCGGCGACAGTGCCGGCGAGCGCGTGCTGTTCCATAGCGACGCGGGCGCGGAAGCGAACTTCCGGCAGCGCGGCAAGCTTGAACAGTGGCAGGCCGACCTATCGGCGCTGTGCGTCGGCAATTCGCGGCTCGCGTTCGCCGTATGCGTGGCGCTGGCCGGCCCGCTGCTGGCATGGTCGCCCGAAGTCAAGGGAGGCGGGTTCCACTACTTCGGCGCCACGTCGGCCGGGAAGACAACGGGCCTGCTGCTCGCCGCTTCGGTGTGGGGCAAGGGCTCGGAGAACGATCCCGAGTCCTTCGTTCAGAAGTGGCGGGCGACTTCCTCCGGGCTCGAATATCTCGGAGAACAGCACAACGACTGCACGCTGATCCTCGACGAGCTGGGCCAGATCGACGCCAGCGACGCCGGCCCCGCCGCGTACATGCTGGCCGATGGTATGGGCAAGAATCGGTCGAAGGCCGCGGGCGGGCTGCGGCCGAAGCCATCATGGCGCCTGCTCTTCCTGTCGTCGGGCGAGCTGACCCTCGCACAGCACATGGAAACCGCCGCGCAGCGCATGAAGGGTGGGCAGGAAGTGCGGCTGATCCCGCTGCCGGCCGAGGTAGCGCCCGGCTCGACCCTTGAGCACTGCCACCAATTCGACACCGGGCACGAACTTTCCGAATGGGTCAAGGCCCGCGCGGTGAAGCACTACGGCACGGCGGGCCGCGCCTGGCTGCTGTGGCTGACCGAGCACACGCACGAACTGCAGGCACGCATCGCCGAGCACATGGAAGCCTTCGCGGCCCGCTACGTGCGCGACGAGGCGTCGGGGCAAGTGAAGCGCGGCGCCCGCCGCTTCGCCCTGGCCGCTGCTGCCGGCGAGATGGCGACCGCCGAGGGCTTGACAGGGTGGCCGAAGGGTGAGGCGATGCGGGCCGCGGGCACGATGCTTGAGGCGTGGCTCGCCACGCGCCCCGGCGGCATCGGCGACAGCGAGGAAGCGACGATCCTGCGCGACCTGCGGCAATGGTTCGGCATGTTCGGGCAGATGAACTTCGCCCGATGGGGTGTGCTCGACAACGACCATAAGCCGAACACGCCGATGATGTGCGGATGGCGGCGGGATATCGTCGGAGACACCGTGGGCGCCAAAGGCGAGCGGCTGGTCGAACAACAGGTCGGCACCACGTGGTACGTGCTCGCCGAGCCGTTCCGCTCGACCGTGTGCAAGGGTCACAACCATCGCCGCGTGCTCGACGTGCTGAAGAAGCACAAGCTGATCGAGCTTGAGCCGAGCGGCCGAGCGCTGCACCGTGCCAAGCCACCGGGCTACACCCGCGACGGCGCCGACGTGTACCGCATCACGAGCCGAATCCTGAGCGGCGCCGAGGAAGACTGAACGCGCGGGCCGCCCGGTGGAGGGCGGGGCGAGGGTGACCCTTCGCGCAGTGCATGCGACGGTGTTCACCAACGGTGAACGGCCGAGCGGCCGGATGGGTCCTCCCTGGTCGAAACGAACGCGGGTGATTCGGGCCGCACCGGTGCCGTAGTCAGTGTGCTTCGTCGCATGGTGAACACGGGTGAACTCGGGGCGGGGGCGCGTTGTGCGAGCTGGCGGCGCCGGGCGCGTGTGTGGAAGCACGGCGCCGGGCGCGGCGCAGTTCCTCGGCGGGTCCCTCTACGAACCCGGTCGGGCGGGTGATTCGAGCCCCGCGCCTTCGCCAGTGGGCGGGCATTCCGGGAGCCTGACACGCTGCCTGACACGCCACGCGACGAGATTGGGGCCGGGGGTTGTGGCACCCGTGGCGAACGTCAGCGAACGAACGGCGGCCCGGCTTTCCGCATTTCCGCACGGAGGGTCGCCCCTTTCCGCACTCGGGCTATCGTGCGCAGATGCCCGCCTGTGCCCGCTGCCGTCCGTTTCCGCGTTTCCGCACTTTCCGCACTTCGATCTGAGGGGAAGGGGGAGCGCCAGACCGGGGGCGGCCCGGCGCCGGGTCCTTCCTGGCCTGCGCCGATGCGGGTCATTCGCGAGCCCAAAGGGCGTGCCTGCAGTGAGGTCGGCATCGGGTAGTCGCCGGGTCGTCGGGCGGGTAGTCGGCGTGTCTCGCGGCAGACCTTGCCCCCGAAGGATTGCCCTCGACCTGGTGCACCTAATCGGGTGCCCCGGGAGGGGGTGCGAATCTCTGGCGCCCTTGCCGGCGGGACCGATCCCCCAATGCCGCTTGCAACACCGCGAAATGGACAGGGGGGGTATCGGGACGGGCCGCCCGGGGCGCGGGCCGTTCGGCGCCGCCCGTGCGCCGCCGGGTGGCCCCTGCCGGCTTGTGCCCCCACGCTCCGGAGTCGATGCCCCCAACTGGTCCCCCCGCGTCGCCGGATGGTGGCATACTCCGGCGGACGCCAGCGGACGCTAAGTGCCTGATTTCCTTAGGGAAGACCGGCGGCGGCGGATGCTGGCGGACGCTGGCGAGTGCTTGACTGGTCCCCCCGGCAGGAATCGAACCTGCATCTGCCGCTTAGGAGGCGGCCGTTCTGTCCATTGAACTACGGCGGGCGGGAAGGGCGGGCGCGCGCCGGGATTCTGGCACGCACCCCTGCCCCGCGGCCGCCGCTTCGGGGCGGGGCCGAGCGTCCGCGGTCGCGGCGTTCATCAGTTCCAGCGCCATGTCCAGATCAGCTCGATCGAGTTCGTGTCGCCCGACTGCGCGCGAACCGTGAAGCGCTGCGCGATCCGGTAGACCAGCTGCCAGTTGCCGGTGGTGGCGTTGAGGCCGCGCTCGTAGCCGACGTACCAGCGCCGCGACAGCTGCTTGCCGACCGAGAAGATGGTGCCGCCGGCGGCGCTGTCGCTCTGCCGCACGGACAGTTCGTCCAGCCCGATGACCTCGAACAGCTGGTCGAGCACCGTCGGCTCGTCGCCGGCGAGCAGCGCGATCGCCGCCGACTGCAGCAGCGCGGCGTCGCCGCTGCCCGGGCCTTCGCTGGCGCGGCCGCGCAGCAGCCAGCTCAGCTTGTCGGCGTCGGACATCTCCGGCTCGGAGAACAGGCGCACCCGCGGCACCAGCACGGTGCCGGTCACGCCGACGCCGACGCGCACGTCCAGGTTCGGCCGGATCGCCTCGATGTCGAGCTGCGGGTTCTCCACCGGCCCGTTGAAGGTGAGCACGCCGCGCTCGATGTTCAGCCGTTGCCGGTAGGCGCGGTAGGTGCCGTCGACGGTGCGCACGCTGCCGTCCACGCGCAGCCGCCCCTGCGGCGCGCTGAGGCGCAGCTCGCCGCGCAGGCCGGCATCGAGCCCGTGGCCGCGGATGCGCAGCTGCTCGC